>CAZVVS010000067.1:0-16490 GCA_964630585.1 uncultured Gordonia sp. | reverse complement strand
GAGCTGCTGGTCTCGCTGGGGTACAAGGAGATCGAGGTCGGCTTCCCGTCGGCGAGCCAGACCGACTACGACTTCGTCCGCGAGATCATCACCGACGACGCCATCCCCGACGACGTCACCATCCAGGTGCTGACGCAGGCGCGCGACGAGCTGATCGAGCGGACCTTCGATGCCTGCCGCGGCGCGTCGAAGGTGATCGTGCACTTCTACAACTCGACGTCGGTGCTGCAGCGCCGCGTCGTCTTCCGCGCCGACCAGGACGAGATCACGGCGATCGCCACCCACGCGGCGCACAAGTGTCTCGAAGAGCAGGCCAAGTACCCGGACACGCACTGGCGCTACGAGTACTCGCCGGAGTCGTACACCGGCACCGAGCTGAGCTACGCCAAGCACGTCTGCGACGCGGTCAGCGAGATCATCGCGCCGACGCCGGAGAACCCGCTGATCATCAACCTGCCCGCCACCGTCGAGATGGCTTCGCCCAACGTGTACGCCGACTCCATCGAGTGGATGCACCGCAACCTGGAGCGCCGCGACTCGATTCTGCTGAGCCTGCACCCGCACAACGACCGCGGCGAGGCCGTCGCGGCTGCCGAGCTGGGCTACCTGGCCGGCGCCGACCGCATCGAGGGCTGCCTGTTCGGCAACGGTGAGCGGACCGGGAACGTCTGCCTGGTGACCCTGGGCATGAACCTGTTCTCCCGCGGCATCGACCCGCAGATCTCCTTCTCCGACATCGACGAGATCCGTCGCACGGTGGAGTACTGCAACCAGCTGAACGTCCCCGAACGCCACCCCTACGGTGGCGACCTGGTCTACACCGCGTTCTCCGGCAGCCACCAAGACGCCATCAACAAGGGCCTGGACCAGATGAAGATCGACGCCGATGCGGCCGACGCCGATGTCGAGGACATCGTGTGGCAGGTGCCCTACCTGCCGATCGACCCCAAGGACGTCGGACGCAACTACGAGGCGGTCATCCGCGTCAACAGCCAGTCCGGCAAGGGCGGCGTCGCCTACATCATGAAGGCCGACCATGGCATGAACATGCCGCGCCGGCTGCAGATCGAGTTCAGCCGCGAGATCCAGAAGCTGACCGACGGCGAGGGCGGCGAGGTGTCGCCCAAGGAGATGTGGGACGTCTTCGCCGACGAGTACCTGATGCCGATCCGGCCGCTGGAGCGGATCCGCCAGCGCGTCGACGCCGCTGAGACCGACGACGGTGAGGACGCCATCAGCGCCGTCGTCAAGGTCGACGGCGTCGAGCGCGAGATCGAGGGTCGTGGCAACGGTCCGCTGGCGGCGTTCGTCGACGCACTGTCGACCGTCGGATTCGACGTCCGCGTCCTCGACTACTCCGAGCACGCGCTGACCGCCGGCGACGACGCGAGTGCCGTCGCCTACGTCGAGACCGAAATCGGCGGGTCGACGGTGTGGGGCGTCGGCATCGCCTCGTCGATCACGACGGCGAGCCTGCGCGCCGTGGTCTCCGCGGTCAACCGCGCCAATCGTGCAGCCGCTCCCGCGGACGACGAGAAGGCCGAGCGCACCTGGGCGCCGTAGCCCAGGGCACAGGATCTGCTACCGATCCCCACAACTGCTGCCGTTGCAACCGCAGCAGTTGTGGGGATCAGTAGTTGTTGGGAGGCAACAGGGGTTTGAGCACACGATCGTGCACTGGCACGGCGGCCCAGTGCAGCGCCACGGCGACGGCCGCGGCCACCACCACACCGATGATGTGCTCCTCCGCGGACACGGCTGCCGATGCGCCCGGTTTGACATCGGCGAGGTGCACCACCGCGGCCACCAGGAACACGACGTACCAGAAGTGGTGGCCAGTCAGTACGTTGGCCACCGCAAGGATGCCGCAGGCGACGAAGGCGACAATCACTCCCGGCGTCGGCAGCAGCCACGACACGAGCACCGCCGACCCGATCCCCAGCATTGCACCGGCGACTCGGACCCCGGAGTTTTGGACGACCTTTCCGGCGTCGTAGGCGTAGATCAGACAGAACACCAGCAGCGCGTAGCTGAGGGCACCCCACCCCGTTGCGGTCCAAATCGCTGTCAGCGCCGAACACCCGACAGCCAGCCCGACCCCGTAGTAGATGCGCTCGGACAACGGCTCCCGCACCGGATGCTTGCGACTCGAGCCGAACGCGATCGCACCCAAGACCGTCACAGCAACGGCCGCGATCAACAGCCCGACCAGCGGCTGCCACAGATCGCTGAAGCCGCCCGAGTCGGCGAACTTGCTGAAGCCCAGGAAGCTCGCGGGCGAACGACTGAGCCCCGCCCCACCATTGACGACGAACATGCCCTGACCGATGGCCGTCGCGACGATGCCGCCGAGCTGCGCCCAGGGCCCATGGCCGCCGATCAGTACACCGGCGGTCAGGATCACCGCCGCCCACCCGGTCGCGTAGACCATGCCGCGCAGGCTGAGTACTCGGACCGCCGGCGCGAGGAACATCACCCCGATGTACCCGGCCGAGAGCACCTCTGACCCCCACCACTTCGACAGGCCGTACAAGATGGCGCCGGTCACCAGCAGGATGATCGCCGTCGGCGCCAGCAGCTTTTGGAACGATGGGGCCCCTGACGTCGATGCAGTCATCGACGTCGGTGCGAGCGCCGATTCCGGATCAGCAGCGGCGGCAGCACCGTCGTCGTCAGTCATGCCGGTGATGCTATCCGGCGCGCCGACGACTACTCGTCGGCGACTCCGGCGAGCGCGTCCATGTCCTCAAGGGTCTTACCCTTCGTCTCCGGCACGAACCGCCAGACGAAGAGGAACGACAGCAGCGCGAACGCCGCGTACATGAGGTAACCGAAGACCAGGCCGGGTCCGTCCTTGATGACCGGGAAGCTCATCGTGATGGCCCAGTTCGACGCCCACTGCGCGGCGGCGGCCACCGAGAGGGCCGCAGCGCGGAAGCGGTTGGGGAACATCTCCCCCAGCAGCACCCAGACCACCGGACCCCAACTCATCCCGAAGAAGATGACGAAACCGTTGGCCGCAAGCAGCGCGATGATGCCCCACGCACCGGGCAGGGTGTGGACCACCTCGCCGTCCTTCAACACCGGGTTGCCCATCGCGTCGAGCTCGTCGGTCAGCTGGCTGAAGCAAGCCGCGACCACCGACAGGGTCACCACCATGCCGATCGACCCGACCAGCAGCAGCGGTTTGCGGCCGACGCGGTCGATGAGCAGGATCGCGACGATCGTCGTCAGGATGTTGATCACCGAGGTGATCGTCGACGTCAAGAACGCCTGGCTCTCGTCGAAGCCGGCGGCCTCCCACAGCACGTTGGAGTAGTAGAAGATGACGTTGATGCCCACCGCCTGCTGGAACACCGACAGCAACATGCCGACCCAGACGATCGGGTAGACGCCGCCGCTCGGGCGTTTGAGGTCGCGCCACGACGACTTGTGCTCGCCCAGCATGCTGTTGCGGATGCGGTTGATCGTGATGTCCAGGTTCTTTTCGCCCAGGAGTTTCTCGAGGACCGCGCGGGCCTCCGGGATGCGCTGCTTGGAGATCAGGTAGCGCGGCGACTCCGGAATGGTGCTCGCGAGCACGCCGTAGGCGATCGCGGGGATCGCCATCATGAGGAACATCCACCGCCACGCGTCCAGGCCGAACCACAGCGGGCTGTTGGCGCCGTCCTCCGCCGCATTGCGCAGCGCGAGGTTGACCAGGAATGAGAAGAAGATGCCGAGCACGATCGCCAGCTGCTGCAGCGATCCGAGACGCCCACGAATTCGCGCCGGCGCGGTCTCGGCGATGTAAGCCGGTGCGATCACCGAGGCGACGCCGACGGCAAAGCCGCCGATGATGCGGAAGAGGATGAACAGCGCCAAACCGCCGCCGCCCCAGGCTTCCGGCGCGAACGCGCACCCGATCGCACTGATGAAGAACAGCACCGCGGCGATCTTCATCACCTTCAGGCGGCCGATCCGGTCGGCGATCCGCCCGGCGGTGAGCGCACCTGCGGCGGCACCGATCAAGGCCGAGGCGACGGCGAAACCGAGTGCGCCGGCGCTGACGTTGAAGTCCTGCTCGATCGCCTTGGTCGCACCATTGATTACGGCCGTCTCGTAGCCGAAGAGGAGTCCGCCGAGCGCCGCAACCGAGGCTATCCGGATCGCGCCGCTGGTCGAACCCTCATCATCGTCGTCGAAAACCGACTCCACCTCGGGAGTCGGACCACCCTCGCTCATCAGCGCAGTCCTCTCGGTCGCCCGGCAACCCCCGAGGAAACCCTAAGTCTGCGAAGGGCATTGCGGAGGTCGTTTTGGCCGTGTTCGGCGATGAGAAGAATCAGCGCAGTGCATCGGCGACCGCGGTGGCTGCCCGGACCGCGGAATCACGCGCCTCCGGCGAAAGAATCGTCATGCTGATGAATCCGTGCATCATCGACCCCACTCGGTCAACGGTGACCGGAACCCCCGCCTCTTGCAGCGCCTCGGCGTAGGCCAGGCCCTCGTCGCGCAACGGGTCGAACCCGGCGACCACGACGTGGGCGGGCGGGAGGTCAGAGAAGTCCTCGGCGAGCAGCGGTGACACCCGGAGGTCTTCGCGGTCGGCGGGGTCGGGGATGTAGTTGTCGACGAACCAGTCCATGTGCTCGCGGGTGAGGAAGCGACCCGTCGCAAACTCGTCTTTCGACGGTTGCTCCCCGGCGAGGTCAACCGCCGGGTAGATGAGGAGCTGGTGGGCAGGGACGACGTCGTCGCCCCTGGTCTGCTGGGCGATGACGGCGGCGAGATTCCCACCGGCACTGTCACCTGCGACGCCGATCTTGTGCGGGTCCAGCCCCCAGCCCTTTGCCTGCGAGACGGCGTAGTGCCACGCCGCCATCGCATCGTCGTAGGCGGCGGGGAACGGGTGCTCCGGCGCTAGTCGATACTCGACAGAAAGCACGTCCACGCCGGCGTCGGCGGCCAGCGCCTTGGCCATCCCGACGTGGCTGGCGCGACTGCCGAGGGTCCACCCACCGCCGTGGAAGAAGACGACCAATCCGAGCGAGGACCGCCCGGCGCGGTACCGCGTGGCTTGCAGCGGACCGGCAGGACCCTTGAAGACGACATCTTCCTCGACGGTGAAGGGCGCGAAGTCGGGCACCATCATCTTTGCCGAGGCTTCAAGGCGCTTGCGCGCGACGACCACGTTGTGGTCGTGCATGTTGAAGGCGGGGATCTTCTCGGCGGCCTGGCAGATGAGCCCGAGGTAGGGGTCCAGCCGGTCGCCGGAGGTGTTGATCGGCGAGGCGACCGACGCTTGGCGTCGCACGACCGCCGGGAGTCGGCCCACTCCTTTGATGATGGTGCGCTGCATGCGCACGCCGACTGGCAGGGTGGCTCCGGTTCTCATGGGGGCACAGCCTACCCAGCCCGGCACTACCCGACGGTGCCCGCGGGGTTGCACAGCGGCAGCGGACGGGCAGCGCCATAGGTGTGCACGGCGCCCGGACCGCCGGCGAAGCACTCGTCGAAGTCCGATCCCGGCGTCACCGGAAGCACTACGACATCGACGTCGGGGGCCGGATGGAACTCCGCGTCGGCCGAACCCGACAGCGGCGCGTTGGCGCCGCGCGGGGCGGTCGCGATCCCGGCGAGTTGGGTGTGGGCCCCGTACCCGATGAACCGAACCTTCTCGTAGGACATGTTCCTTTCGTACACCCCTCAACCGTGGTGGCCGTCGCCGGCCACTTCATGCAGGCAATCCACCAACTGCCCCGCCAGCTCGGGCCCGGGGTCGTAGCCGGGGAAGTAGCAGCACACCTCGTTGGAGTGGCCGCCGAATCGCGCGCCGATCTCGTCGGCCACCTGCGACGGGGTGCCCACGACCGCGATCCGGTCGACCATCTCGTCGGTGATCAAGGCTCGCATCGCCGCAAAGTCACCGCGTTTGGAGAGCGCGTTGAGCTCGGGGTGGACGTCGGCCCATCCTTCAACCTCCAGGACGGGAAGATAGGCCGGCGTCGAGCCGTAGAACGAGACCAACCGGGCCACCGCGTTGCGCGCGGCCGAGATCTCCTCGTCGGTCTCCCCGACCGCCACCATGGCCTGGGCGATGATCGAGAAGTCCTCGCCGCTGCGCCCGGCGCGGCGAAAGCCCTCCTGCAGGGCGGGGATCGTGTTCTCCGCGAAGTGGCGGCGGCTGCAGAACGGCATGACCAGCAGACCGTCGGCGTATTGGCCAGCGGTCCGGGTCATGATCGGTCCGAGTGCCCCGAGCAGCACCGGTGGGACGCCGAACTCGTTGGGCCCCGGGTTGAAGTTCGGCGACATGATCCGGTGCTGGGTGTAGTCACCCTGGAAGTCCAGCCGCGCCCCCGACTGCCAGGAGTCGAGAATCGCTTTCGTGGCCTGGATCCACTCCGCCATCTGCTTGGCCGGTTTGTCCCAGCGCGACCCGTAGCGCTTCTCGATGTGGGCGCGCACCTGTGACCCCAGACCTAACCGGAACCGTCCCTGACTGTAGGTCTGCAGATCGTGAGCCGCGTGCGCCAGATGCAGCGGCGAGCGTGGCAAGGCGATCGCGACGTTGGTCATGAGTTCGAGGTCGCTCTCGACCGCCGCGGCCTGAAGCGGGAAGAAGACGTCGTGCTGGCCCTCGAAGGTGAATACGCCATCCGTTCCGACGGCCACCGCCTGCGCGATGCTGGAGGTGACCTTCGACGGTGTGCCGTCGATCAATAGTTGAACCTTCACCGTTCCTCCTGGGGTTCTCTTCCCGCAATGCTTCCACGAAGAGACCGCCGCAGCGCCCACTTGCCACCGTGCCGGAGGCGCGCACTCGCCACCGTGCCGGAGGCGCGCACTCGCCACCGAGCCAGAGGCGCGCACTTGCTGCAGCGACGCGGTGTGGGAAACTCGATCCCATGTCAGAAGCGTCGCGGCTTCCCGCCCGCACCCGCCTCGCACTCGCGGCCGCCGCCTCCGCCCGCTGGGCGTCGCGCGCGGCCGGGCGCGGCAAAGGGTCGATGATCGGCGGCTTGGTCGCCATGAAGGTCGACCCCTCGATCATGGCCCGCCTCGGAGTCGGCCGCCGGACCGCATTGGTCACCGGCACCAACGGCAAGTCGACGACGACGAGGATGCTCGCCGCAGCATTGTCGAGCGTCGGGCCGGTCGCCACGCAGGCCGACGGCGCCAACATGGACGCCGGGATCATCGCGACCCTGTCGTTGACGCGCGGCAAGCCGCTGGCGGCGCTGGAGGTCGACGAGCTGCACGTCCCGCACGTCTCCGATGCGCTGCACCCCGAGGTCCTCGTCCTGCTGAACCTCTCGCGCGACCAACTCGACCGCGTCGGCGAGATCAACATCATCGAACGCCGGCTGCGCGAGGGCATTGCACGACATCCCCAGCTCACCGTCGTCGCCAATTGCGACGACGTGCTGGTCGCATCCGCCGCCTTCGACGCCCCCAACGTGGTCTGGGTCGCGGCCGGGGCGAGTTGGGTCGGCGACTCGGTGAGCTGCCCCCGCACCGGCGAACCCATCGTGCGCTCGGGCGACGGGCAGTGGCGCTCCACCGGCGACGAAAACTTCGCCCGGCCGACTCCGGACTGGTGGTTCGACGACGACAATGTCTACGGCCCCAATGGCTTCAGCGCACCGCTCGACCCGGCCGTGCCCGGGCGCGCCAACCGCGGCAATGCGACACAGGCCATCGCGGCTGCCGTCGCGATGGGAGCCGACCCGGCCCTGGCGGCGAAGGAGGTCGGCACGGTCGGCGAGATCGCCGGCCGCTACGGCTCCTACCGGCTGGGCGACCACACCATCCGCACGCTGCTGGCAAAGAATCCGGCCGGCTGGCAGGAGGCCCTGTCGATGATCGACCAGGATGCCGACAGTCTGGTGATCGCCGTCAACGGCCAGGTCCCCGACGGCGAGGACCTGTCCTGGCTGTGGGACGTCCGGTTCGAGGCCTTCGAGACCATGAAGGTCATCGCCTCCGGTGAACGCGCCGCCGACTTGGGCGTGCGCCTTCTGTACGCCGGCGCCGAGCACACCACCGTTCCCGACCCGATGACCGCGATCGCCCAGTGCCCCCCGGGTCGCATCGAAATCCTGGCCAATTACACCGCCTTCCGCGACTTGGGCACCGCCTTGGAACGGGCCCATGCGCAGGCCGTCGCCCAGACGACGGGAGATGCCCGATGAGCGAGTCGACAGTCCGGATCGGCCTGGTGCTGCCCGATGTCATGGGCACCTACGGCGACGGCGGGAATGCGCTGGTTCTGCGCCAGCGGGCCCGTATGCGCGGGATGGACGCAGAGATCGTCGAGATCACCCTCGACGACGATGTGCCCGACTCGATGGACGTCTACACCCTCGGTGGCGCTGAAGATTTCGCCCAGCGCCTGGCCACCCGCCACCTCACCGAGCACCCGGGCATGCAGCGCGCCGCAGCTGCGGGCCGCCCGGTGCTGGCGATCTGCGCGGCCATCCAGGTGCTCGGCCACTGGTATGAGACCGCAGCCGGCGAGAAGGTCGACGGCATCGGCCTGTTCGACCTGACCACCTCCCCGGGGCCGGCCCGTTCGATCGGCGAACTGGTCACCGAACCGTTGCTCGACGGCCTGACCCAACCGCTGTCGGGATTCGAGAACCACCGCGGCATCACCACTCTCGGCACCGATGCCCAACCGCTCGCCAAGGTCCGCCATGGCGTCGGGAACGGCACGGCCGATCGGGTCGAGGGCATCGTGCAGGGCAGCGTCATCGGAACTTACATGCACGGCCCGCTACTGGCGCGCAATCCCGAATTGGCCGACTACCTCCTCGAGAAGGCCACCGGCACCACGCTCGCCCCGCTGGATCTCCCGGAGATCGATCAGTTGCGCAAGGAGCGCCTCGCCGCCGCGCGCTGACCAACTTTCGCGCGAAATCGGCCCCTCGCCGGGAATATCCCGTCGGCCTGCCTTATTGCCGCCGATCTTGGTACTCGAGCACCTCGCACCGCTCCCGCGTCCGGTCCACAGCGAACCAACCGTCCTCAAAGCGCTGCCACGCCCGCAGGAGTCCGCGGGCGTGCTCGCCCTCCCGGGCGACCGCGGCCTCCAGCAGCTCACCGGCTGACCCGCCGTCGATCCACAAAGACCGCATCAGGTGCGGGACCATCGACCGACGTGCCGACGACACCCCTTCGACGACGAGGATCGGCCGCCACGCACGGACAACCTCCGGCCCTGGCTCCGCGTCGTCGCCGTGCCACACGCGACGGCGGTAGCGCAGGTCGTCACCGGCCAGGAACGGTGTCAACACCCCGTCGACGAACTCCGGCCACCACGCGACGGGGTCGTCCCAGGTGGCGAACTCGTCAGTGCTGACCAGCAGTGCCCGGTCCCCCAACTCCTCGACGAGGCGTGCGGCGAACGTCGACTTGCCAGCCCCGGAACGACCGTCGACGGCGATGATGCCCGCCCTGACCGTCGACGCGATGTCGACCAGCACGTCCTTCGCGTCGGGCATCCGCGGCTCAGGCCAGCGCGCGCCGACCCGACAGCGCACGGCCCAGAGTCAGCTCGTCGGCGAACTCGAGGTCCCCGCCCATCGGCAGACCCGACGCGAGGCGGGTGACCTCCAGGCCCGGGAAGTCCTTGAGCATCCGCAGCAGGTAGGTGGCGGTGGCCTCACCCTCGGTGTTGGGGTCGGTCGCGACGATCACTTCGGTGACGTCGATGCCGTCCTCTTGGTTGCCCAGGCGCCGTAGCAGCTCGCGGATGCGCAGCTGGTCCGGGCCGATCCCCGACAGCGGGTCGAGTGCACCGCCCAGCACGTGGTAGCGGCCGGCGAACTCCTTGGTCCGCTCGATCGCGTTGACGTCCTTGGGCTCCTCTACGACGCAGATCTTCGTCGCATCGCGCCGCGCGTCGGAGCAGATCCGGCAGCGCGGATTGGCCGAGACGTTGCCGCACTCGGAGCAGAAGGTCACGTCGTCGCGGACCCGCGCGAGCGCGGCGATGAGGCGGTCGATGTCGGCCTTCTCGCCCGCCAACAGGCTGAACGCGATGCGCTGGGCACCCTTCGGCCCGAGACCGGGCTGCTTGGCCAGCTCGTCGATCAAGTCCTGGATCGGCCCCTCGTACACGGGAGCCGACTAACCGAGACCGGGCAGCCCGCCGCCCAGCCCGTCCGAAAGCGGGCCCATCTTCTGCGTCGCCAGCGCGTCGCGCTTGTCGTCGAGCTCGGCCAGGGCTCCGACGATGAGGTCCTGCAGGGTGTCGACGTCCGACGGATCGACTACCTTGGGGTCGATCTTCACGCCGGTGACTCCGCCGGAACCGAGGCCCGTCACGGTGACCAGCCCGTTGCCGGCCTGGCCGGTGAGTTCGGTTGCCGCGATCTCCTGCTGCGCCCGCATCAATTGCTCTTGCATCTGCTGGGCCTGGGCCAGCAGACCCGAGAGCGCATCCGGGTCGCCGCCGCCGAAGAGGGCACCGAGGTCTGGTGTATCAGTCACGGGTCCAGGGTAGTCGTCGCTCCGACGTTTTCACCGCAGGAGCCGGTCCAGGTGGGTGGCGAGTTCTTCGAGGGTCGTGTCGACGGGCGCGACCTCGAAGGACAGGACATCGCCGCCGAACAGCCGCCCGGCGCGCGGCACCATCTCGAACTCGAACCGTTCGTCGACGCGGCGCCACTGTTTGACCGCGTTGTAGATCGGCGCGCTCGCTCCGGTGCTCACGCAGTAGCCGTCCCGCGCGACCGAGTCGCCACCGACGAGATCGCGCTGAACCTGGAAGCAGGAACCGGTCTCATCGTCGAGGAAGACGATGGCCTCACAGCCCAGGTCGGGGTGGCGCTCGTACGAGCCGTGGATCGTCATGACGGCAGCCCTAGAACAGGGTCGACCAGTAGTCCCAGAACCGGTCGAGGATCGCGCCCGCGACGAGCATGTAGGCGACGAAGACGACCAGCGGGAGATAGGTGGCAGTCGCGCTCAGTACGCGTCCCGGCGACGACGTCGTCGCCATCAGATTGCGGACCGTGATCGCGCCGAAGAGTGCGATCGTCATCGCCCACACGACCATGCAGTAGATGCAGAGCTTCCCGATGTCGTAGAGGCTCGAGTACATCAACCACAGCACGAAGATCAGGCCCAGCAGGATCCCGATCTGCAGTCCGCCCCACACCCACCGGGCCAGCCTTGAGCCCGACAGGACCACGACGCCGAGGGTCACGACCACGGCGAAGGCCGCAATCCCGATGAGCGGGTTGGGGAACCCGAACAGACTCGCCTGCCACGACTTCATCACCGGGCTGCACGCCATCACCGGATTGAGGCTGCACGACGGGGTGTAACCGGGATTCTCGGCCAGCTTCAGCTTCTCGATGGTCAGCGTGCCCGACGAGGCCAGGCCGATCGCGCCGCCGATCACCATCAGCCATGCGGCGGCACGGGTCCAGAATTCGCCTCGGTCCGGCTGCGTCACGATGTCGCCGCCGGCCTCGTCGGCTGACTCGCTTACGGTCTCAGTCACGTTGACGAGGGTACCGCTCACCGTCGTCGGGACTCGAAGCTGCGGTCGGCGCCCGTGATTGGGTCGCTGAACCGCAGGACTGACGCCACCAGCCGCAGCGGTCGGGAGAAGTCGCCGAGGTCGGGCAGTTCGGCCAGCTCCGGACGCACGTCCGGGTAGAGCGGATCGTCGACGATGGGCACGCCCAACCCGGCCATGTGCACACGCAACTGGTGGGTGCGGCCGGTCTCGGGGACGAGGCAGAAACCGTCGTCGACGCGCGTGATTGTGCTGATCGCGTTGACCGGACCCTCGACGACTCGGGCGCGCAGATCGCCGGCGCGCTTGTCGATCCGGTTGGCCACCCGGATCCCGTCGCGCAGGCTCTCCCCCTGCTCGATACTGCGCGCGCGGTACTCCTTGTACACCCGGCGCGCTGCGAACAACTCCTGGTAGGCCGCGCGGACCTGTGGCCGCCGGGTGAAGACGAGGACCCCGGCGGTCAACCGGTCGAGCCGGTGAACGGGCGCGAGGGCGTCGTTGCCCAGTTCCCGCCGCAGGCGCACCAGGGCGGTTTGGGTGACATGACGCCCGCGGGGCATCGTGGCGAGGAAGTGCGGCTTGTCGACGACGACGATGTTCTCGTCGTCGTAGAGGATCTCGAGGTCGAACGGGATCGGGGTCTCCACCGGCAGGTCCCGGTAGAAGAACACCGCCGCGTTGCGCCGCGAAGGGGCGTCGAGGGCCACCGGCTGACCGTCGATGTCGACGAGTTCCCCGGCATCGGCACGGACTGCGAGGGCATCAGCACCGACTTCGGCACCCGACGACGACGCGAGCAGTGCGTCGAGGACTGTCGTGGACTCGTCGAAGCGCAGGATGACCCGCGTCGCATCCACCCCCGCGCGCGGCGGGAGCGGGCTGGGGCGACGGCGCCGGCTCAGCTCTCGAGCCGCGACTTGAGGTTGTCGAGCAGTGCCAGCTGGATTCGGCCGAGGCCCTTGGGGGCGAAGGTCTTCTCGAAGAAGCCACCGATACCGCCGGCACCCTGCCACGTGGTCGTGGTGGTCACCTTCGAGCCGCTGCCGCTCGGGGCGACGGTGTAGGTGGTGACCATCGACGAGTTGGCGTCGGTCTCGGTGATCGTCGATCCGGCGACGGCGACCGTGGCCTTCACGTCGCGCTGGCGCTTCTCGGTCGCCTGCAGGATCCAGTGGACGACGGTTCCGTCGCCCCTTCCGCCGGAGAGCACGTCGTAGTCGCGGTAGTTCTCCGGCAGGATCGCCGGGCGCACCGTCGAGTAGTCGGACAGCGCGGCAAGCACTGCGTCGGGGGCGGCGTTGATCTCCACGGATTGGCTGGCAGTCACCTGTGCCATCGGGCACTCCTGTTCGTCGGGGCTGACCGTCGTGTCCAAGCGCGTCGTCAGCTCGTGATTGTGGCGGCGCAGTCGCGGTCGCCACCGTTGCGACCTAGGCTAGTTGGTGATGGCGACAAACGTGGAGATGGGTCCGTCGGTCTACGAGCAGGGCGTGACGCGGCTGCTCGAGAGCTACCGCGCGATACCGTCCGACGGGACGGTGCGCCTGGCGAAGAAGACGTCGAACCTGTTCCGCCGACGCGCAGCCAACCCGCATCCAGGATTGGACGTATCGGGGCTGGGCGGAGTCGTCTCGGTGGACCCGAAGGCCCGGACCGCCGAGGTCGCGGGCATGTGCACCTACGAGGACCTCGTTGCGGCGACGCTGCCCTACGGATTGGCACCGCTGGTCGTCCCGCAACTGAAGACCATCACGCTGGGCGGGGCGGTAACCGGGCTCGGGATCGAGTCGACCTCGTTCCGCAGCGGTCTGCCGCACGAATCGGTCCTCGAGATCGACGTCCTGACCGGGGCCGGCGAGATCATCACCGCGACCCCCACCAACGAGCACGCCGACCTGTTCTTCGGCTTCCCCAACTCCTACGGCACGCTCGGCTATTCGGTGCGGTTGAAGATCGAACTCGAGACCGTCAAGCCGTTCGTCGAACTGCGCCACGTGCGGTTCACCGACCTGGAATCGCTGGTCTCCACGATGACGCTCATCGTCGACGAGAAGAACTACGACGGAGTGCGGGTCGACTACCTCGACGGCGTGGTGTTCTCCGCCGACGAGTCGTACCTGGTGCTGGGCCGCCAGACCGACGACGAGTCGATTCCGCTGTCGGACTACACCGGCAACGACATCTACTACCGGTCCATCCAGCACGACCCGTCGGCGACGCCCAAGACCGACCGCCTCACGATCCACGACTACCTGTGGCGCTGGGACACCGATTGGTTCTGGTGCTCACGCGCCTTCGGCACGCAGAACCCGAAGATCCGCCGATTCTGGCCGCGGCGATGGCTGCGCAGCAGCTTCTACTGGAAGCTGATCGCGCTGGACCACCGCTACAACATCGGCGACCGGCTGGGCGCCCGCAAGGGTCTGCCGCCGAGCGAGCGCGTCGTGCAAGACATCGAGGTACCGATCGATCGGACCGTCGAATTCGTGGATTGGTTCCTCGAGAACGTGCCGATCGAGCCGATCTGGTTGTGCCCGTTGCGGCTGCGCGAGCCCCTGCCGCCGGGCGCCGACCCGCACCGGCCGTGGCCGCTGTACCCGCTGGATCCCGGGCGCACCTATGTCAACGTCGGATTCTGGTCCGCGGTCCCGGTCACCCCCGACCAGCCCGGGTACACCAACCGGCTGATCGAGAAGCAGGTGGCCGTGCTCGACGGTCACAAGTCGCTCTACTCCGAATCGTTCTACCCGCCCGACGAGTTCGCACAGCTGTACGGCGGGCAGCGCTACGGGCAGTTGAAAGCCAAATACGATCCCCAGTCCCGGCTGTTGGACCTCTACTCCAAGGCGGTGAAGAGTCAATGACCACGTTCAAGGAAGCGATTGCCGCGACCGATCGAATGCCGTTGGCGAAGGTCTTCGAGATCTTCCTCGGCGGTGCGCCATCAGTGCGGCTGACGGCTTACGACGGCAGTTCGACGGGGCCGGAGAACGCCCCGTTCCAAGTCGACCTGAAGACCCCCCGGGGCACCACCTATCTGGTGACGGCACCGGGCGACCTCGGACTCGCGCGCGCCTACATCGCCGGCGACTTGGACATCATCGGCGTGCCGCCCGGCGATCCGTACGAAGCGCTGCGAGCCCTGTCGGACAACATCAGCTTCACCCGCCCGTCGCCGCTGGAGATGGCGCAGATCGCCCGTGGGATCGGGTTGGAGCACTTCAAGCCGATCGCCCCGCCGCCGCAGGAAGCGGTGCCGCGCTGGCGCCGCTTCGCCGAGGGGTTGCGACACAGCAAGACGCGCGACGCCGAGGTGATTCACCACCACTACGACGTGTCCAACGCCTTCTACGAGTGGGTCTTGGGACCGTCGATGACCTACACGTGCGCCGTGTACCCCGACGCCGACGCGAGTCTCGAGGTCGCACAGAAGAACAAGTACCGGTTGATCTTCGAGAAACTGCGCCTGCAGCCCGGGGACCGGCTGCTCGACATCGGGTGCGGCTGGGGCGGGATGGTCCGCTACGCCGCACGACGCGGCGTCAAGGTGATCGGTGCGACGCTCTCGGCCGAGCAGGCCCAGTGGGCGCAGCAGGCCATCGTCGACGAGGGTCTCGGCGACCTCGCCGAGGTCCGCCACTCCGACTACCGCGACGTATCAGAGTCGGGCTTCGACGCGGTGTCGTCGATCGGGCTCACCGAGCACATCGGGGTGGGCAACTACCCGGCGTACTTCTCGTTCATGCGCGACAAGCTGCGCAACGGCGGCTTGATGCTCAACCACAGCATCACCCGCCCTGGCAACGCCGGATCCAACAAGGCGGGCGCCTTCATCGACCGCTACGTCTTCCCCGACGGGGAGCTCACCGGCGCGGGCACGATCATCTCGAAGATCCAGGATGTTGGCGGGCTCGAAGTCCTCCACGAAGAGAACATCCGCGAGCACTACGCCATGACGCTGCGGGATTGGAACGCCAACCTCGTCGAGCATTGGGACGAGGCGGTCGCCGAGGTCGGCGAGGGCACCGCACGCCTGTGGGGCCTCTACATGGCGGGCTGCCGGATCGGCTTCGACCGCAACATCATCCAGTTGCACCATGTGTTGGCGAGCAAGCCCGTTCCCGACGGGAAGTCCACCCTGCCGCTGCGCCCATGGTGGACGCCCTAGTTCCGCCGACCGAGCCCGATCCGACGCCGACCGAGCCCGATCCGACGCCGAGTGAGCTCGATCCGACGCCGACCGAGCCCGCTACGACTCGTCGAGGACGCGGGCGCCGAGTTCTGACTGAAGCAGCTCCAAGGCGACTTCCTCCGGGTCACGGACCTGCGACGACGGAGAGTCGTCATGGGCCTGGGCGACCATCTCGTCGCGCTCGGCGTCGGAAATCTCCTCGTCGGGCCTAGGCTCCGGAGAAGGCTCCTCAGGTTCGGGGATCACTTCGTCGGAGGTGTCTTCTGCGCCGCCGCGACTGGGCCTCCGATATGACTGCTTCGGCTGCTGTGCGGCCGCCGGCACGGTTCCCGCCTCGGCCGGACCGGTACCGGGCTGCGCGTGAATCGTTCGGACATCGATCTCGGTGCCGAAGACCTTCGCGAACGAAGCGCGCAGCGCTTGGGCCCGCTCTTCCTGCGACAGACGGGCGGCCAGGGCCTCCGCGGTATGCCCGACGGTGATCAGGCTTTCGGCGACCTGGTGGATGAACGCGCCGCTGAGCATCGCCTCGAAGACCGGCGAATGTTCACGCATGGCCGCGCGCACCTCGCCGAACCGGCGCTGCACCTCCTCGAGTGTCAGTCCGGAGGGGGCTTCTCCGGGCGCGGGTTCGAGCTCTGGCGCGGGTTCGGGCTCGGTCAGCGCGGTTTCGGGCTCACTCGGCAGGGTTTCGGGCTCGGTCAGCGCGGTTTCGGGCTCGGTCAGCGCGGGTTCGGGCTCGGTCAGCGCGGTTTCGGGCTCACTCGGCAGGGTTTCGGG
>CAZVVS010000066.1:0-16586 GCA_964630585.1 uncultured Gordonia sp. | reverse complement strand
GGTTGTTGTACCAGTCGACCCAGCCGGCGGTGGCGTACTCGACGTCGGCGAGGGTGCGGTAGGGGTCCGCGTGGAACACGGTGGTTCGGATGCACTCGGTCTTGTAGAGCCCGATCACGGTCTCCATCAGCGCGTTGTCGTACGCGTCGCCGACCGATCCGATCGAGGGTCGGACGCCCTCGAGGTGGAGGTGCTCGGTGAAGCGGATCGACGTGTATTGCGAGCCGGCATCGGCGTGGCCGATGAGCTCGCCGGGCACGATCGCGTGGCCGTCGCGTTCGCGCTGCCAGATCGCCATCCGCAGCGGCGCCATCACCAGACCCGTGTCTTTCGATGTGGCGGCGTTCCAGGCGACGATGCGGCGGGCGAACGCGTCAACGACGAACGCCACGTAGGTGAACCCGGTCCAGGTCCGCACGTAGGTGAAGTCCATCACCCAGGTGCGGTTCGGGGCCGGGGCGGTGAAGTCTCGGTTCAACAGGTCGCCGGCGCGGCGGCCGTCGTTGGCCGGGATCGTGGTGCGTGTCCCCTTGGCGCGCCGGACGCCCTGCAGACCCAGGCTCCGCATGGCCCGATCCACCGCACCCGGCGTCGCGTCGGGCATCGAGTGACGCACCGCCCGGAGCATTTTGCGACGTCCGTAGAGGCCCTCGGGAGTGAGCCGGCGTCGGCCGCGTTCGTCGATGGTCCAGGCCAAATCGCGCACGCAGTCCTCGACGAGCGCGTCGCTGATCGTGCGTGGCGCCACCGGCCGGGCCGGTTGGCTCCACGCTCGATAGGTCCGCGCGGCGATCTGGCAGCCCTGCTCTGTGAGGACTCGACAGATCGACTCGACCGCGTGGCCCTGGACGCGCATCTCGTCGATGAACGCCACGATCAACGGTCGCGGGGGTCGAGTTCCCCCGCGAAGAAAATCGAAGCCTGGCGCAAGATCTCGTTGTCCTGCTCGAGACGCCGGACCTTGGCCTTGAGCTCCTTGATCTCCGCCAGCTCCTCCGAGGTCGGCCCTTGGCGTTCGCCGCCATCGATCTGGGCCTGGATCACCCAGCGGCGCACGGACTCCTTCCCTACACCCTCACGGCGAGCGACCGCTTCGGCCGCTGCCGTCAGCGACGCGTACTCCTGGAGGTGGTCAAGGACCTGGCGCACGCACCGCTCCTTGACCCTCGGATCGATCTTCTTCGGCATGGTTCGCATCCTTCCAACTCAGAAAGACACGGCATCAAACCTGGGGCGCTTCACCATCGCCCGCCGCTACCTCTCCGAGAGCTCGATGGCCCTCCTCGACCACCCGCGCGACACTGACCACGACCAGCCGGCCATCACCGGCTGAACACACCGAGGATCACCCTCGAAACCCCACCACCTCACGGGCCTCTGTCAGAGGAGACCCCGGGAATGCCAACGACAACCACCCACGACCGTGAGCAGACTAATAGTCGACTCAGGAGAGGCCACCACCAAGATGCTGGTAGAAGGAGCACAAGGCACGATATCCAAACCGAACGAGCACCCGAAGGTAGTGGCAACCATACTCGCGTATCAGAATCCCCAGGGTTTGGCGCGCGTCGTCGATTCCATCCGCGATCAGTCTCACACCGTCGCCACGGTCGTAGTTGTCGACAATGGACAACAGCATCAGGCGACCCATCCGACGCAAACGAAGGCCCAGGGACCAGACATCGTCGTCGTCACTCCTAGAGAGAATGTCGGGGTCGGCGCTGGTCACAATATTGCTATCAAGCGGGCGCTCAGGGAGCAGCCCGATTACGTCTGGGTCCTCGAGCACGACACCCTGCCCGACCCGCATTGCCTTGAGTCGCTCTTGAGAGTCTTCGCCGAAGCGAGTGAGTCAAGAGTCGGTGCAGTCATACCAGATCTCTCGCGGAACCGTTACGAGCGAGACCTCGGCGTCCTACGCTCACCTCATCGCGTAACCGAGACCGATCGCTTCACTTTCAACGCCCCGCTCTTCTCCGCGGAGGCCCTCCATGAGGCCGGGAATCTCCGAGAAGACCTATTTGTCGGTCAAGAAGACTGGGAGTATTCTTCGCAACTCAGGGAGCACGGATGGACTTTGCTGTCCCTGAATGAGGCTCTCGGCATTCATCCAAATCGAGGCGGTGGGAGATTTCCGGTCATACCCTCGCCGATGAGGCACTACTATGCCACACGAAATCAGTTCCTGATCTCGTCCTCTCGGTCGAAGTACCGCATCTTCCTCGCACAACTTATTGCAGTTCCCGCCGATGTTGTCTCCTACAGGTCGGTGGCACTCGCTCATGCACGACTACGGGGGGCCGTTGACGGAAGTCGAGGACTCTGTGGGAGGACCTTCTGAAACCGTGCGTGCGAAACCCAGCGCCTCTGAACTATCTCAGGCGCTCAAGTACGAATGTACCTACAGCAGCTCCTGATCCCCTCTCTGATCTCGCTATCCGGTCAAACCAGTTCTGCTCCCGAGCCGACAAGCACTCCCGTGGTTTGGCCGGATCCTCGCCACGACGAATGGCCTCGCTAGCCAGGTAGTGCCATGCCGTCGTCCGACCCGAAAACCGACGAACCGCAAGCCCAGCACGTCGCGCCAGGGCGGCGACTCCCTGTGGGGATGGGAGAAAGCGATGCAGAGGCGCATCCACCGCGACCCACATGTCACGGTAGCGAACCCATCCTGCGCTACCTGCGATCGGTAGTACCACGACGATCGGACCTCGACCGCGGATCATTCTTTCGGCGCACACCAAGGCCGAACAGGGGTCATCCAGATGCTCGAGACTGTGACTGAAGATCACCGCATCGGCACGCTCCAACTCTGAATATTCAGCCAGAGTCGCCTTGACCAGCACAATGCCATCGCCCTTAGATTCGCTGTCGGGGAGATAGGGGTCAACGCCAGTCAGATCTTTGAAGCCAAACCTCGCCAAGTGATGTAATAGAGCTCCCGACCCAGAGCCGACGTCCACTATGACGGATGAAGGGCGCAAGCCGTAGCCACCAAACCAGTGCACCCAAGTCGGGACGATGCTACTCTCGTGTCGAGCAAGAAACGTCCCCGCGCGTCCCTGCGTGGCCCTCGCGAGCACCACGCCCGCGACCCTCACGCTTGCGCCACGAGAGGCCTGATCGCGCACCGCAAAGGAGAAATAGCCTGGATCATAATACTGCGAAGGATCTACAAGGCCAACGAGGTTCAGGGACGCGCAGATCGAGCACTCCGCATATCGGTGCGAGGACGCATCACGCCAACTCAAAACCTCAAAGGCCTGCGCAAACTGCTGCGAACCACAACAGCGACACAGGCCGCTCAGGGCTCCATCCGCTGGCCTGGTGCCCTCTTCCATCATCTGACTCACGCCGGTCGATCGACGAAAGCCATTACAGCCTCGCAGTACGCCGCGACTGAATCAAGCCCCATCGCGTCCTCTGTTCCCAGCGCGGCCTCTTGCCAGCGGCCAAAGAACGTTGAGCGCGGTACGAATGTTCGGACGAACTCAAGTGTCGATTTCGCCACCTCCGCAGGTGGCGCACCTGCGTTCAAACCCCTTGCCCATAGTTCGACCTCCTCCTGCGAGTGAACAAGCGTCACATTTGGAGCAGACGCATACCATGGGTAACCGAACACTGCGACGGGCTTGCCTGCGAGCAAGCTCTCCCAACCTACCGTACCTGTCGTGGTCACGACGGCACTGGCCCGCTGGATGAGTGCGCTCGAGCTGGAAGAAAGCGGTGCCAAACTAACTCGAGGAATATCCATCAGTTCTTCGTAGTATGCGGCACCCCGCGCTCGATGCCAGTCCCACCGGTAGCTCATCATCATCGGATGCTCCTTGGCAACCACAGACCATCCGGGGGGAAGTCCCTCTGCAAGAACGCGCAGATTGTTGATCTGATCCCACTGCACCCCACCTCGCGGCACAGTAGTCGCCTCAGGTTGAAAGTGCAGCGCGCAATAGATAAAGGGTCGATCGTCCGTCGGAGCACGAACAGATGCGGCTGACTCATATTCGCCGTGGGCAGCGCGAATGAGCCGGCGATTGCGCAGTCCTGATGCTATACGCGACCCGCGAGAGAGCTTTCGGTCAGGCACGACCTCCGGGAACCTCAACGGCACCGAGCCTAACGCCATCGCCCTCCTGCGCAGACCATCTCCGATCGACATCGTGGTTCGTAGGTTCCGAGCCACATCCATCTGGTCGGGGATAATCCGCTTTGAGTAGAAGCTATCGAGCATGTGGGACGCATCGTCAATGCTGAGTGACGGACGGCTCTGAAAAAGCGGAACGACGGGACCGTCGATTGCCTCCTGAATAACTAGGCGATCCCGGAGCGATGTAAAACCGACGATCCCGATTCGAATACCCCTGAGTCGGCATAGTCCGTACAGCACGAGATCAAAGCCGCGTTGAGGCACATCATGCCACAAGATGAGCTCGGGCTTGAACCGATCGAGTATTGCCGACCAGATCGACACGTACTTAGTGGCAAGGCGATGCATCGCCTGGACCGAAGCGCCACTCCAGTTCTTTCGATCGATCAACGTCAGAACTGTTGGCATCCATGACTGCAGATCGCTGAGCAGCTTACCGCTCGCCCCTAAATTGGAGCCTTCGAGGCACTCGGGAAAGACGCCGGCATGCGCTTGTGCAATCGGGTACAGTGATCTAGGTCCACCCACAGACCGGGCCAACTCAAAATGGGGCGGGCTAGTAACAATGACTGCTGGGGACAGGCGGCTGACTAGTGCGGATTCACCCAGGGCCTTTAGAATGTCGGACGACTCCGGTGCGATTACAGCAATCGGGATAGGTCGGTGCACATGTGAAGTCTACCTCACCCAAGACAGAGTGTGCCCTCAGCAATGCGTCATCGTTGGGTGTAAGCAAGGTCGGGGGTCATTCGGCGGCGGTACCATGGGCCAGGCGTTCATGTGCGACGCGGCCGGTTCCAGTGTAGTTCGGGTAGGCTCAGCTGCCCCGGCGGGTCGGCTACGGAGCCTTTCAGGTGCTGGCGTCTCACTGTGTCCAGAGTCGTTGTCGAAGAGTGCCGGCGAAGCCCCCCATTCACGTCGGTGTCGAGACTCATATCGATCGAAGTACTGTGAGGAGATCGAGGCACCTATCCAAAGACCGGAGTGGCATCGCGTCGCGTGGCCTTTCCGCTCGTGCCGTGCTGCGTACTTGCCCCGGGGTCGCTCTTCCGGCTTCGTCTTGCATAGGTCATCCACGAGCAGGACCGCCGGACCGTGAGGTCACCATGGCCGACTCTCTTGGTCCGAGCGGATACCGGCGCGAAGGTAGGTGCCGGCCACTTGATGCGCTGCTTGGCCCTCATCGAACGGTGGAGCGCCGCAGGCGTCGACGTTGTGGTGGCCGCCGACCGGCCGTCAAAGGCCGTCTCACGAGTAGTCCACGGCGTTGGCGCTGCTCTGCACGCCATTGCCAACCAGACGGGCTCTCCAGAGGACGCCGTGGAGACCGCTCGAGTTGCGAAGGAGATGGGAGCGGCCTGGATCATCGTAGACGGATACCAGTTCGGGCCCCGCTTCCAGTCAGTGCTGAGGAAGGAAGGTGCTCGAGTGCTAATCATTGACGATCACGGTAATCACGCTCGCTACGACGCGGACGTGATTCTCGACCAGAACCTGGGAGCCGAACCTGAGCAGTACGCACAGCGACCGGCCCACGCCTTGCTGCTCCTCGGCAGTCGCTATGCGCTGCTCCGCAACGAGTTCACCACCGCTGCCCGCGAGGCAGCCGTCAAAACTGCGAAGGCACGGGTCGTCGTGACCCTGGGCGGAGATGCGGGAGCCACGCTCAATGCATTGGCGGGTAGCCTCGACCACAGTCTCGGCAAGGCCGTTGACGTCGTGACACCCGCCGGCGTCGGGGTCGGCAGCTCGGGCGCCATGGCACGCCTCCTGCGATCAGCGACCTTGGCCGTGTCGGCGGCAGGCACCACCGCTTGGGAGTTGTGCCATCTCGGCATTCCCGCGGTGCTCGTTGCTCGTGCCGGCAATCAAGCGCCGGTGGGCATCGCTCTCAATCAGGCCGGTGCCGCCGTCTATCTAGGACGTCTCGACGAGGTGACCGACCACGACCTCAGCGCCACCGTCGCGCAGGTGCTGGCCGATCCCACTCGTCGGGAGGCGATGGCCGCCCGCGGTCGGGCTCTCATCGACGGTCGGGGCGCCGCACGCGTCATCACCCGGCTTCGGGCGCCGCTCGTCTCGCTGCGCCCCGTGGTCGTGGCCGACGCCCGCTTGTTGTGGGAGTGGGCCAATGACCCTGTCGTGCGATCCCAGTCGTTCTCGTCAGATCCGATCGGGTGGGACGACCACGTGACCTGGATGGAACGGCGCCTTTCCGACCCCGAGTGCTGCATCTACCTCGCGGAGGACGGCGATGGACCCTGGGGCCAGATCCGCTTCGAAGCCCTCGACAGTGCCACTGCCGAAGTAGGCGTCTCCATTGCCGCACAAGCGCGGGGGCAGCATCGGGCGGCCCCGCTCATCCGAGCGGGCGTCGAGCGGCTGTTCCACGAAACGGCGTTCACCAAGGTCCGAGCACGCGTGAAGCATGACAACGAACCGTCTCGAACAGCGTTCCTCGCCGCTGACTTCGACGAGTGCGACGAACAGGTCGCTGATGGGTACCGCACCCTTCTCTGCACCCACGACCAAGAGGCCCGGAGATGAACCGATGACGAACGCCGTGATGTTGGGAGACCGGCTGGTCGGGCCTGGTCAGCCGACGTACGTGATCGCCGAGCTGTCGGCGAATCACCAACACGATCTGGACCATGCGATTCGAATCGTCCACGCGGCGCATCAAGCCGGGGCCGACGCCGTGAAGCTGCAGACCTACACAGCCGACACCATGACGATCGATGCAGACACCCCGCCGTTCGTCATCGGAGAGGGCACGCTCTGGGCCGGCCGACGTCTCTATGAGCTGTACGCCGAGGCGGCCACCCCATGGGAGTGGCATCGGCCGCTCCTCGACACCGCCACCGAGCTCGGACTCCAGCTCTTCTCGACACCCTTCGACGCATCGGCGGTGGCGTTCCTCGATGCCTTTGACCCACCCTGCTTCAAGATTGCATCGTTCGAGCTCGTCGACCTGCCGCTGATCCGCGAATTGGCGTCGAGGGGGCGCACACTGATCATGTCCACGGGGATGGCCTCAGAGGGCGAGATCGATGAGGCGGTCTTCACCGCCCGGGAAGGTGGAGCCCCTGGCATCGTCCTCCTGCGCTGCAACAGCTCCTACCCGGCTGAACCCGACGAGATGGATCTCCGTACCATCCCTGCAATGGCCGAGCGCTGGGGCGTTCCCGTGGGACTCTCAGACCACACACTCGGAACGGTCACGGCGACAACGGCCGTGGCCCTGGGCGCCTGCGTGATCGAGAAACACCTGACACTTCGACGCTCGGATGGCGGCCCCGACGCTGCGTTTTCGCTCGAACCCGCCGAGTTCGCGTCGATGGTGTCCACCGTGCGTGAGTGCGAAGCCGCGCTTGGTGGGGTGCGGTACGGACCTTCGGACCGCGAACGCAACAGCTTGGCCTTCCGGCGATCACTCTTCGTCGTCGAGGACATGGTCGCCGGCGAGGCCTTCACCGAGCACAACGTGCGAGTCATCCGGCCCGCCGACGGGCTTGCCCCCCGGCACCTCCCCGGGGTCCTGGGCAAGCACACGACTGGCGCCATCAGGCGTGGGACGCCGTTGGATTGGGGCCTGATCAGCGAGTGGGAGGCCTGACGACTGGGTTCATTTCTCGAACACCTGGTAGGTCACGCGGTCAAATCCCTCTTCCTTGGTGAGGTACCCCTCCTCTACGAGGGTCAGTTCTGGGAAGAGTTCGCCGTAGATACGCCCATAGTCCCGCTTGAAGAGCACGTCGTTGTGTCCGCGGTAGCTGATCGATGTCGGTTCTTTGGCGTAGTACTCGCCGCACATGATCCAGCGTCTCGATGTACGCACGATCTCCCCCATCACTAGGGGCAGGGTTTCATCCGGTTGGTGGATCAGGAGACCGACGGTGAAGACCAGATCAAACCAGGAATCGCGAAATGGGAGCGATCGGGCGACGCCCCATGCACCGTTGACGCCGGGTACGTGCCGCTGCAAAGCAGCCAGAACCTCGTGATTGAGATCGACCCCCCACACCTCATGCGCCGGCGTGTGTCGGGCGATGTGGATGAGGTTGTCGCCCTGGGTGCAACCCACTTCAAGTACCCTGCCGGCAGGGAACCGGTGCATGAATCCATCCCAGAACCCCTGGCGCGGCGCTGCGACATCGGCGTTGCGTTCGAGGTAGGCCTCGCCGAAACTACCCGCCCACAGGTCTTCCAGGCGCGATGTGTTCGAGCCCTCCGGGATTGTCATGTCGGTCATGGTCTCGATCCTTTCACGCTGGAAGGAGGTGCTCGGCCACGAAGGTGACCCCCGTCGGCGCGGGAACGACGCCTACCGGAAACTGCACGCCTGCGACAGCCAACACATCTCGCCACCGCGCCGTGATCGGATCGTCCAGGGCGGCCACGATCGCTCGGAGTCTGGCCAGGTCACCAGGTGTGTCGAGCGTCCAACGTTCACGTCCGAGGTCGGCAGCCGTCGAGAGTGAAGCAAGCCGGTAGCGACTGGCGCGCGTGTAGACGAACGGCGTCACATGCTCTCGTTCCACGGGCAGGGTCGCCTCGGCCACGGCTTCGCGGAGCGCCGCGGCAGTGACCACCTCGACGTCCAAGCCATCCGGGAACGTTCGCTCCAAGGTGTTGGAGGTGTAGTCGACACCAGCGCGCTGATGAAGAGCCAAGACTCCGGCCACGATGTCGGGGTCGACCAACGGGCAGTCCGCGGTCAGGCGGACGACGTGGTCAGCAGGAAAGCGGTCGAGGGCGTGACCGAACCGTTCGAGGACGTCCGCCTCGGACCCCCGAATGACGGCGGCACCGCGAGCCTCCGCCAGCTTAACCACAGGTTCATCACGGTGGTGCTCGGTCGTGGCGACGACGACGAGACCCACGTCGAGGCGCGCCAGTCGGTCGAGCATCAGCCCCAGTGCGGTCGTACCGCCGAGATCGGCGAGCACCTTCCCCGGGAGACGCGTCGAGCCCATACGTGCCTGTACCACGACCAGGGTCTCCATCAGCTCGACGCCTCTCGGATCTGGTCGGCCAGCCGAAGCGAAGCCACCCCAATGGCTGCATCGACAGGTGGGACGGCATCGCCGAGGAGCCAGGCAACGAAGCAAGCGGCTTGGCGCTCATACGAGGAACTCACAGATTCCACGGCGGACTCAACCGCGCTCTTTCCGCTGCGCTCAACCTCAATGACCTGACGGGGCCAGTCAAGTCGCAGGGTCGCTTCGGTACCGATGATCTCGATCCCCCTCCGGTACTGCCGGCTCAGGTAGTCGAGCGAGACCTCCACCAGCGCGCCGCTCTCGTGATGCAGCAGAGCCTTGACGGTGTCCTCCACATCGATTTCCAGGCCTCCGAGGCGTGACAAGCCGGCGCCCAGAACCTGAAACGACCCGCCCAGAAGCCAGACCAGCAGATCGAGCTCATGTATCGCGTCGAGCAGTACACCGCCGCCGAGCTCGACTCGGGCCGAGTACGAGGTGCGGTAGTCGACGGTCGGGCGCCAATCCGGAAGGTAGCTGCCGAACCACACGCGCACCGCGGTGATCTCACCTGCATGGCCGCGCTGCGCCAGGTCGATGATCCGCTCTACCGGAGGGTGGAACCGCAGATTGTAGCCGACCATGACCCTGTCCGACGCTGCCATCAGGGGCTCGCTCCCAGCCGCGGACAGGGCCAAAGGCTTCTCGATCAGCACTCGGGCGCCGGTCTCGAGAGCGCACAGCGCCTGATCGAGGTGGACGCTGGTGGGGCCGGCGACCACGACGCCGTCGTACCCGTCTATCTCGTCGAGGTCGAAGGGGACGGCAGAAGCCTCGGCGATCGACTCCGCCCGGTTAGGAAACGGATCGGCCACGGCTACGGACGCTCCCGCCGCAACCAGGTTCCGGGCGTGGCGACTCCCGATGGACCCGGCCCCGAGCACCAGCACCGAGGGTTGCGGGAGAGGCGAGGGGCTCACGTCTGAACCATCAGGAGTCGGAGCGTGCGATGGCTGCCATCACGGTGCACGGAACACCGGCTCGACCGGGGGCCCCTCGAGCGCGTTGGCGAGGTCCTCACCCGAGCCCATCGCGACCAAGGCGGTGTCGAAGGCCGAAACGGCCCGGTCGACATCGGCAGCCGTATGTCGCGCGCAGACGAACATCGAACCGTTGAACAGCACGCCTGCCCGGGCCATGCACTGCTGCGTCCAGCTCTTCAGGACGAGGTCGTGGTCCAGGGGAAAGGTGATGACGGCTCGTTGTGGCTCACCACTGACTCGTACGAGGTCCCCAACGTCATGCCGCACAACCGTGGCCGCCATCGCATCGCGTAGGCGTCGACCCATCACTTCGATCTCGGCCAACACCGTGCCATCAGCGATTGTGTCGAGTACGGCGGCAGCGGCGGCGAGCGACAGCGCCTCACCTCCGTGCGTGCCCGAGAAGAACACGTCTTCGAAGACACTCATCGTGTCTCCCCGACCGGCGACGGCCGCGACCGGCATGCCGTTTCCCAATGCCTTCCCGTAGCAGGAGAGATCAGGCTCAACTCCATAGCGTTCTCGGGCACCGCCTGGGGCCAACCGGAAGCCGGTGATGACCTCGTCGAACACCGACACCGCCCCGTGCTTCCGGCACAAGTCGACGACCGCCTGGAGATACCCGGGGGCCGGGATATCGATGCCAGAAGGCTCCAAGACGACAGCGGCAACCTCGTCGGGGTGGGCATCGAGCGCTCGTTCAAGACTGTCGAGATCGTTGAAGACGAAGGTGTCGGTGAGGTCGCTAACCACCTTGGGTACGCCAAGGTTCCTCGTCGTTGACCCGATGTACCAGTCGTGCCACCCGTGGTAGCCGGCTGCGAGGACCCGATCCCGGCCTGTTCGGGCACGAGACGCCCGGATCGCTGCCGATACGGCATCAGAACCACTCTTCGTGAACCGGACCGCGTCCACACCGGGGCAGAGGGCCACGATTCGCTCGGCCACCTCAACCTCGAGCGGGTGCATGAGAGTGAACGTGATGCCGTCTCGAAGCTGACGGCGGATGGCGTCGTCAACCACCGGTTCGGCATAGCCCAGCAGGACCGGACCGAGAGCCATGGGGTAGTCCACGTACTCGTTGCCGTCGACATCCCACACGTGGGCGCCTTGGCCACGCTGCAGATAGATCGGCGAGACGCCCTGCACCCATTGCGTCGGGCTCTTCGAGAGTGTCTGAGTGCCGAGTGGTATCACCTGCTCGGCCCGCGCCCACCAATCGCGAGACCGAGAGAGATCGGGCACTACGAAGTCACGATGTGGGTGAGAGCGTCGATCACCAGATCCTGATCCGAGTCGGAGAGGGCTGGATACAGGGGCAGCGAGAGTAGACCGCTGTACGCGGCCTCGGTGTGGGTGAAGTCGGCGGGACTCTGGTCGCCTCCTGCGTAGGCGGTGAGTCGGTAGGTGGGTACGTAGTGCACCTGCACACCGATGCCTCGCGCCCGGAGCTCACGGTAGACGTCGGCACGGTCATGAACTTGCACTGGGAAGAGATGGTACGCGTGGCGTGCCCCCGAAGGCGCCTCTGGAGGAAGGGTCACCCCTGCAACCGACGCAAGCGCCTGGCGGTAACGATCGGCGAGCTCATTGCGTCGTTCTACGAATCGCTCGAGCTTGGCGAGTTGGCTCGTGCCAAGAGCGGCTTGGGTGTCGGTGAGGCGGAAGTTGTAGCCCAGCTCGGCGATGTCGTAGGCCCAGCCTCCCTCGCTCGGGTTCGACTGGATCCCATGGTGGCGGAACCTCCGCAACCGCTCGGCGAGATCAGGGTCGTTGGTGGTGACCGCACCACCCTCACCGGTGGTGATGGTCTTCACCGGGTGGAACGAGAAGCAGCACAGGTCGCTGTGCGCGCAGTTGCCGACGGGCCCGTCAGGTGTGCTTGCGCCGATGGCATGGGCGGCATCCTCGATGACCACACGCGGACGACGGGCCAGCGAAGCGAGGTCCATGGGGAGGCCGGCGTAGTGCACGGCCACGAGTGCATCAGCGTCGGTTGGGATCTGGGTGAGATCGAGGTTGAGCGTGTTAGGGTCGACATCAACGAAGGCAACGTCTGCACCCACGTACCGAGCACAGTTGGCGCTGGCCGCGAACGACAACGGCGACGTGACCACCAGGTCCCCTGGGCCTAGCCCGGCCGCGTGGGTCGCACCATGCAGGGCCGCGGTTCCGCTCGAGAACGCGACCGCATAGCGAGCGCCGGTGACTTGGGACAGCCGGTCCTCGAACTCGGCCACGTGCGGGCCCTGCGTCAGCCAGTCACCGCGGAGGACGGCCACTACTGCCGCCACGTCGTCGTCGTCGACCAGCTGGTGGCCGTAAGGGATCATGCGAGCAACGCCCGGAGGGCGTCGGCCCCGAGCCACCAGCTGTTGGTGTCCGACGCGTAGCTGAAGTCAACGTCGAGCGGCGTACCCTCCACCCAGCGGGGGTGCGCCGTCCACCACGGGTGCTCGGGGAGCACCACGTAGACCGAGCCAGCGTCGATGCTATGGCGGGCCTCATCGCTGGTGAGCAGTATCTCGTGCAGCTTTTCGCCCGGCCGGATGCCGATCACGTCGATGGGAACCCCCGGGGCAATCGCTTCGGCGACTTCGACCACACGGGTCGAGGGGATCTTCGGGATGAACACCTCACCGCCCACCATCGCATCGAGCCCAAACAACACGAGATCGACAGCCTGAGGCAGGGTGATCCAGAACCTTGTCATCCGCTCGTCCGTGATCGTCAGCCGCCCGTTTTCAGCCTGTCCCCGAAACAAGGGCACTACCGATCCACGTGACCCGACCACGTTGCCATAGCGCACACAAGAGAGACGGGTGTTGCTCTGAGCGGCGTAGGCGTTGCCCTGCACGATGATCTTCTCTTCACAGAGCTTGGTGGCGCCATAGAGATTCACGGGGTTGACGGCCTTGTCGGTGGACAATGCCAGAACCTTGGTCACGCCGGCGTCGATGGCCGCGTCGACCACATTTTGGGCGCCGAGGACGTTGGTCTGAACAGCCTCGAACGGGTTGTATTCGCACGCCGGCACCTGCTTCATCGCCGCCGCGTGGACGATGACGTCGGCGCCGTGCGCGGCACGGGCGAGACGGCCACGGTCGCGAACGTCGCCGATCAGGAAGCGCAGGTTGTCCGCGCCGAACCTGGCGTGCACCTCGGACTGCTTCAACTCGTCTCGGGAGTAGACCCTGATCGTCGCATCCGCCCAGTCGCGGATGACCCGCTCGATGAACGCCACGCCGAACGATCCCGTACCACCGGTGAGAAGAATGGTCTTCCCCGAGAGATCCATCTCTCGATCTTCGTCGATCGACGGCTGCCCGTCCCAATTGGCTTAGCCCTTGAACTCGCCCACCGACGGCCTGCGAAGCTCAGACTGGTGGTGCAGATTCCGGCGCCACACAGACGGGACGCCGGTCGGTACGATGCGTTCATGTTCAGCGGCGACAGGCGCATTCGATCGCCTGGCACCTGGTGAACGCCAAGCCGACCATCCGCCGGGCCACGGCGGACGACGACGAAGCGATTCTGGGCCTGGGGCGTGAGGCGCTGGGCTGGGACGACGACGAACGCCACGGCGCGTTCTTCCACTGGAAACACCGCGAGAACCCCTTCGGGGAGTCACCCAGGTGGGTGGCGACCGTGGGCGACCGGGTCGTGGCGTTCCGCACGTTCCTACGCTGGGAGTGGCGGCGCCCCGACGCCACCGTGGTGCGCGCCGTACGCGCGGTGGACACCGCCACCCACCCCGAGTTCCAGGGGCAGGGGCTGTTCCGGGCGCTCACCATGAACGCCATTGACGAACTGGCCGATAACGGGGTGGGCTTCGTGTTCAACACCCCCAACGACAACAGCCGACCCGGGTACCTCAAGATGGGATGGCAGGTCATCGGCCGCCCGTCGGTGCGCGTGAGGCCACACGGCCTCGGCTCGCTCTTGCGCATGACCCAGGCCAGGGTGTCGGCCACCAAGTGGTCGGAGCCGGCCACCTTCGGCCGTTCGCCCCAGGAGGCGTTCGCCGATGAGGACGAGATCCGCGTCGTCCTCGGAACAGCCCTGGCCGACAAGCTCAGCACCAACCGCTCGCCCGCCTACCTCCGGTGGCGCTTCGGGTTCGACCCACTGCACTACCGGGTGGTGACACGAGGTCAGGGCCTCGACGACGGCTTCGCCGTGGTGCGCCTCCGCCGGCGGGGAGCCGCGGTCGAGGGCACGGTGTGTGAACTGCACACACCGCCAGGTGACCATCGGGCCGTGCGAGAGTTGCTGCGCCAAGTCGAGGGCGCCGACTACCTGCTGGCCGCCGGGTCGGCTCCCTTCCTGCGGGCCGGCCTCCTGCCGGCCCCCCGGCAAGGGCCCATCGTCACCTGGCGTGACGTCACCGAGCACGATCCGCCGGCGCTCGACCAGTGGCACCTCACCCTGGGCGACCTCGAGCTGTTCTGATCTAAACACCCGAATCTCCCCTGTGGGCCGGTCAGCGGTGTCGAGTGACCGGCACCGCCCGGACAAGGTCCTCGAGCACCCCGTCCCACGCCGTGGTCACGGTGACGATGTCGAACGACTCGAGGCACCAGTCGTGGGCTCGTCGCCCCAACTCCTGTGCCCGCTCCGAGTCATCGACCAGCGCTCGGATGCCTGCGGCGAACCCGTTCACGTCCCCGGGTTCGATCAAAACCCCCGCTTCGCCACCCCGGAGCATCTCAGGGACCGCTCCGACCCGGGCGGCCACCACAGGAACTGCAGCCATGCCCGCCTCGATGACGACCGCCGGCACCGCCTCCGTTCGGCTGGTGAGCAGCAGGACATCACTCGCTGCGAGGTAGTCGTGGATCGTGTCCACCGGGGGCCGGAACACGACCCGGCCCGGTGCGACACGGTCGGCGAGCACCCGCAGCGCCTCACGGTCGGGTCCGTCGCCCACCAGCACCAGGGTCACCCCGTCCACCTGGCCGACGGCCTCGACGGCCACCTCGGGCCCCTTTTCCCACGAGAGGGAACCGACGAACAACGCCGTTGGCCGCTCGGGCAGGCCGAGGCGGGCCCGAGCTGCCGGCCGCCCCTCGGGTGTCGTCGCCGGGAACTTCGATGCCGGCGTGCCGGTTGGGATCACGCGGATCAGCGACGGATCGACGCCGAGGTGCTCGCAGAGTTGCGCCTGGTTTCCTTCCGACAGGGCCACCACCCGGGCCGCCCGGTGGAGGAAGGCGCGGGTACGCGCCCGCCGCAGGCGGGTGGAGGTCCAGACCTCGGGATCGCTGATCTGGCGGTAGACGAACGGCGCCCGCACCCCGATCCCTGCCAGCGCACACGCCGGCAGGGTGGATGAGCCGTGGGCGATGACGACGTCCACCATCTTCATGGCCGACCGCAACCGGAGGAGACCCCTCAGCCGGGGCCAGGCAGGGGCGAGCACGGGGTTGTGGAGGTGTGCGCCGGATGGCGCTGACCTTGCGGACCCTGGTTCCAGCGCCGCGGTTTGCACGTCATGACCGCGCTCGCCGAGCGCGGTCCCGAGGTCGCCGGCGAACACCTGGGCGCCGCGTCGGTCGTTGTCACTCACCACCTGAAGGATCCTCACGAGGGCCGCCCAGCCCCTCGGGGGACGGTCGCAGGCGGAGCCGCATCGGTGGAGTCGGTGATCGTGCACCTGCCGAGACGCGCCACAATGGCGCCTTGCCACGAACGCTCGAGTGTCTCGCTCACGTCGGCACGGACGCCGAATGACCCACGGTGGGTGAGGTGCCCGACCCCTCACCGGCGCCGGCCGCGCGCGCCCACGTCCTGTGGCTGATTCGGGGCCTGGGCCCGGGCGGGGCCGAGAACCTCCTCGTCGCCGCAGCCCGTGCTGCCGACCGGGAGCACTTCGACGTGTCGGTGGCGTACCTGATGCCTGAGAAAGACGCCCTCGTTCCGGAGCTACGCGAGGCCGGGGTCGAGGTCATGTGCCTGCAGGCTAGGAGACCGCCCGACCTGCGGTGGGCACGGCGACTGCGACGCCTGCTCCGCGACCACCCAGTGGACATCGTCCATGCCCACTCGCCGCTGGCCGCCGCTGTGTCGCGCCTGGTGGCCCGGACCCTGCCCCGGCGCATCCGCCCGGTGTGTGTGAGCACCGAGCACAACCTGTGGGCGGCCTACGCCCTGCCAACCAGGGTGGCCAACGCGCTGACCCTGCCGTTGGCCCGCCACCACTTCGCGGTGTCGGAGGAAGTGCGCGCCGCCATACCCCGGCCGTGGCGGAAGCGGACCGAGACCCTGGTGCTGGGCATCGATCTCGACCACACCCGCCGCTCGGCCGGTGAACGTACGGAGACGCGCGCCGAGCTCGGGCTCGCCGACGACGACGTGACGGCCCTCACCGTGGCCAACTACCGGGAGAAGAAGGACTACCCGAACCTGCTCAAC
>CAZVVS010000065.1:0-16756 GCA_964630585.1 uncultured Gordonia sp. | reverse complement strand
GCTTGGGGTGGCGGGGCTTGGGGTGGCGACGGCGGCGACCCACAGACCGGGGACCTGCTCGATCATCGGATGCTCCGACGCCGGTATCCCATCGTCGCCGCCGAGCACGACGGTCACCTCGTCGGCTTGAGGCCGGAGGACTCGAAAGGCGACGGTCCGGTCATTGTGGCGGTGGGCGCCTAGGAGGGCGTGTGGGTCGGTGTGGCGTCCGCCGAGCAGGTCGTCGACCAGGGATGCGGGCAGCCGCGGGTCGACGACCGGGCCGGTCATGCGGTGAGCCGGTCGAGTGCGGCCAGCACGGTGGCGCGTTCGGTCGTGCGCCAGAACGGGGGGAGTGATGCCGTCAGGTAGCCGCCGTAGCGCGCCGTCGCGAGCCGGGAGTCGAGCACGGCCACGACCCCGCGATCGGTGGTGGCGCGCAGCAGCCGCCCGGCGCCCTGGGCGAGCAGCAGCGCCGCGTGGTTGGCCGAGACCGCCATGAAGCCATTGCCGCCGGACGCCTCGATAGCGCGGGCGCGTGCACTGGCCAGCGGGTCGTCAGGCCGCGGGAACGGGATACGGTCGATGACCACCAGCGACAGCGAATCGCCGGGGACGTCGACCCCCTGCCACAGTGACAGTGTGCCGAAGAGGCAGGTTTGCGGCTCCTCGCTGAACCGGCGGACCAGGGCCGACGTTGAATCCTCACCCTGGCACAAGATGGTGTGGTCGGTGCGTTCACGCAGGGCGTCGGCGGCCTCGCGCGCGGCGCGCATCGACGAGAACAGGCCCAGCGTGCGGCCCCGTGCGGCGCTGATCAGGCCGTCGAGCTCGGCGAGCATCTCCTCCGACAGTCCGCCGCGCCCCGGCGGCGGCAGATGCCGGGCGACGTAGAGGATGGCTGCGCGCGGATAGTCGAAGGGGGAGCCTGCGTCGAGGCCGCGCCAGCGCAGCGTCTCGGCGTCGCTGTCACCGCCGGGTAGGGCCTTGCCGCTGGCCGTCACGTCGCCCACACCGGGCGCTTCGCCGCGGGCGCTGTTGCCGGCGACGGGTAGGCCCCAGGTGGTGGCCAGGGCGTCGAACGATCCACCGACGACGAGGGTGGCCGAGGTGAGGATCACGGTGGCGTCGGCGAACAGCGACGCTCGCAGCAGGCCCCCGACCGACAGTGGAGCGATCCGCAGCACGCGGCGCGTACCCGAGCGTTGTGACTCCTCGGCGAGCCACACGACGTCGCGGCGCTTGGCCGGGTCGGGCTCGTTGAAGGCGGTCAGGACGCGGACCGCCGCGTCGTGCAGTTCTTCCAAGGAGGTGATCGCCGCCGACCGTGCGGCCGCGGCATCGCCGTCGGTATCGCCGGAGGAACGCACCGGTCCGATCCCGCTGCGCGCACGCCACAGCCGGTCCCGCAGGCTCGCGAGCGCCGAGTCCCATCCGGTGGGCAGCGACGTGAGCAGTCGCGGCGCGGCGTCGTCGAGCAGTGATCCGATGAGTTCACCGCCGCCGATGACGTCGTCGACCAGTTCCTCGTCGATGAGCTTTGCCGCGCGCCGGGCAGCGAGGGTGATCGAAGCGGCCGACAGCTCGTCGGTGGCGACGGCGGTGATGCGGTCGGTGAGCTCGTGCGCCTCGTCGATGATCACGACGTCGTGCTCGGGCAGGATCGACGCGGGTGACAGTGCGTCGATCGCGAGCATCGCATGGTTGGTCACCACCACGTCGGAGTGGGCCGCCTGGGTGCGGGCGTGCTCGGCGAAGCAGTCCTGCGCATAGCTGCAGTTGTTCGCACCGAGGCATTCGCGGGCGGTCACGCTGACTTGGCGCCACGCACGGTCGGAGACACCGGGGACCAGGTCGTCGCGGTCGCCGGTCTCCGTGTCCGACGACCACTCGCGCAGACGGGTGACCTCACGGCCGGTGCGCGACGTCTCGAAGGCGTCGAACAGCTCGGCGTCGGGTTCGTCGGCGACGCCGCCGTGGATCTTGTTGAGGCACAGGTAGTTCGACCGTCCCTTGAGGATCGCGAACGTCGGTTCGGTACCCAGCGGTCCGGCCAGTGCTTGCGCCAGTCGCGGCAGGTCGCGCTCGACCAGTTGGCGCTGCAGCGCGATGGTGGCCGTCGACACCACCACCGTCTTCCCCGACTCGGTGGCATGGGCGAAAGCGGGGACGAGGTAGGCCAGCGACTTGCCGGTGCCGGTGCCGGCCTGCACGGCCAGGTGTTCACCGGTGTCGATGGCGTGGGCGACGGCGTTGGCCATGCGGAGCTGCCCGTCGCGCGTCGACCCGCCGAGCGCATCGACGGCGGTGGCGAGCAGATCGGTCGTGTCGACGGTGTCCTCAGAAGGCATGACGGGTCGGGATGGCCGGTTCCCCGTGCGACAGCCCGAGGCCCTCCCACGGCAATGTGACGAGCGCATCGCGCAGGTGATCGCGCGCGCCGTGCAACGACGGAAGGGCGTCGACGGGCTCGCCGCCGCGCACCAGCGGGGTCTGCAGGCAGGTGGCGGTGTGACCGTCGACGTCCGGCGCCGGTGCGCCCCACGGGTACAGCACCTCTTCGGTGACCGTGCCACTGCGCCGCGCGATGCGGGCCGCCGCCTTGGCACCCCCGTGCGACTCCTTGTGGCTCGAGCGCTTCGCGACGGGGATGCCGTCGATCTCGACGAGTTTGTAGACCATTCCCGCCGTCGGTGCGCCGCTGCCGGTGACCAGCGATGTCCCCACGCCGTAGATGTCGACGGGCTCGGCGCGCAGCGAGGCGATCGCGTACTCGTCGAGATCGCCGGATACGACGATCCTGGTGCGGTTCGCGCCCAAGGAGTCGAGTTGCTCTCGGACCTGACGGGCCAGGATCCCCAGGTCGCCGGAGTCGATCCGCACCGCGCCCAGTTCCGGGCCGGCCGCTTCGATCGCGTTGGCAACGCCGCGGGTGATGTCGTAGGTGTCCACGAGCAGGGTTGTTCCCAGCCCCAACCGCTCCACCTGGGTCCGGAACGCGGCCAGCTCGTTGGGGCCGTTCTCGTCGGTGAACAGCAGAGTGAACGCATGCGCCGCGGTGCCCGCACTGGGAACGCCGTAACTGCGGGCGGCCTCCAGGTTCGACGTCGCGGTCACGCCCGCCAGGTAGGCGGCGCGCGAACTGGCAACGGCGGCATACTCGTGGGTCCGTCGCGAGCCCATCTCGATGATCGGCCGCGATGCCGCGGCAGTCACCATCCGGGCGGCCGCCGAGGCGATGGCGCTGTCGTGGTTGAGGATCGACAGGATCAGCGTCTCGAGGACCACCGCGTCGGCGAAGGACGCGCGCACGGTGAGGATGGGGGACCTGGGGAAGTACAGCTCGCCCTCGCGGTAACCGTCGATGTCTCCGGTGAAGCGGTAATCGGCGAGCCATTGCAGTGTTTCGCCGTCGAGGAATTCGCCCACCGCGGCCAGCTCCTCGTCGCCGAAGCGGAAGTCGGCCAACGCATCGAGGAGCCGCCCGGTGCCACCCACGACGCCGTAGCGCCGCCCGTCGGGGAGTCGTCGCGCGAATACCTCGAAAACGCATGGTCGGGCCGCTGCCGGGTGGGTCCGCGCAGCCGCGATCATGGTCAGTTCGTAATGATCGGTGAGCAAGGCTGTGCTACGGCGGGTCACTCTCGTTACCCTAGTCTTATGTCCCTCGAGACAGACGGCAGCGCGGCCGTGCCGGCAGGCACCACCGTCGCAGAGCCCGAGACCACCGTCGACGAGAACGTCGACAGTCCGTGGGTCGCGGTCGTCTGGGACGACCCGGTCAACCTCATGCCCTACGTCACCTTCGTTTTCCAGAAGTTGTTCGGCTACACCCGCGCCAAGGCGCACGAGTTGATGATGCAGGTCCACAACGAGGGCAAGGCCGTGGTGTCGTCAGGGTCGCGGGACAAGATGGAGTCCGACGTGCGGCGGCTGCACACCGCGGGACTGTGGGCGACGATGCAGCGCGATTCATGATGGAGCGGGATTCATGACGCGCCGCCATCTCACCGGATGGAAGCGGCGCGGATCCGGATCGCAGGTCACGCTGTCGGCCCGCTGTAGCGAACACGAGTCCGAATTGCTGCACTCGATCGTGTCGTCAATGCGCGAACTCCTCGTCGAGCGGTCCGAATCGGCTCCCGTCGACGAGCTGGCGACGATCACCGGGATCCGGTCGGGGCATTCGACGGCGCCCCGTGATGCGACGCTGGGCCGGTTGCTCCCGGACTTCCATCGGCCCGACCAGGACGAAGAGCTCGGCTGCGACACAGTCAGCGGCGACCTCAACGGCGCCCTGCGCAGTATCAACGAACCACTCATCATCGACGACAAGCTCGCGGCCGCACAGTGCCTGCTCGACACGGTTCCGGTGGGCGGGGGCGAGATCACGCTGACTGCCGCGCAAGCCGAGCAGTGGCTCACGGCGATAAACGACGTGCGGCTTTCACTGGGCGCCATGCTCGGCATCGACGAGGACACCCCCGAAGAGCTCGATCCCGACCACCCTTACGCCGCGCACTTGCACGTGTACCGGTGGCTGACCGAGCAGCAGTGGATCCTGGTCGAAGAGCTGATGCGCTGATGGGCGGAGTGAGCGCGGTGGCGGGTGATCGGATCACCGACGTCGCCGGGATCACCGTCGGGCATCACAGCAGGTTGGACGACGCGGTCACCGTGGGGACGCCGGAATCGCCCGGCACCGGATGGGCCACCGGGACGACGGTCCTCACCGTTCCCGAAGGCGCCGTGACCGCCGTCGATGTGCGCGGCGGTGGGCCCGGAACGCGGGAAACCGACCTGCTGGATCCGGCCAACACCGTCCAGACCGCGCACGCCATCGTTCTGGGTGGCGGGAGCGCATTCGGCCTGGCCGCCGCCGACGGCGTGATGCTGGCACTCGAGGAGCGCGGTGTCGGACTGCCCATGGACTCGTTGGGTCACGTCGTGCCGATCGTCGCCGGGGCGGTCATCTTCGACCTCCTCGTCGGCGACTGGCTGGCGCGCCCGGACGCCGGTTTCGGGGCGCAGGCCCTGGCCGCCGCCGCGGCCGACTTCGCCACCGGCACGGTCGGAGCGGGGACCGGTGCGCGCGCCGGCGCACTCAAAGGCGGTATCGGCACTGCCAGCCTCACCCTCGATGACGGTGCGGCGGCGGGGATCACCGTCGGCGCGCTGATCGTCGCCAATCCGGTCGGCGATGTCCTCGACCCGGCGACCGGTCTGCCGTGGGGGGCCGGCACCGCCGATCTGGAGTATTACGGGCTGCAGGCGCCGTCAGCGGCGGATTTGGACGCGCTGGCGAAGGCGCGTGCCGCGTCGACGACGCCGCTGAACACGACGATCGGCGTCGTCGCGACTGACGCCGACCTCGACCAGGCCTGCACCAAGCGCATCGCCATGGCCGCCCACGACGGACTGGCACGGGCCATCGTGCCCGCGCATTCCCCGCTCGACGGCGACACCATCTTCGCCGTTGCGACCGGTGCGGTGCCCGGTGCGGCGCGTGACGCGGTGCGCGAATTCACGCCGGTTGGAATGCATCGCGACGTCGCGATTGTTGCCCAAGTCAGTGCGGCTGCCGCGACGGTCACCCAACGGGCCATCGTCAACGCGGTGCTGGCGGCCAACCCGGTCGCCGACATCGCGTCGCTGCGCTCGCTGCTGCCGTCGGCGGTGGCGCACCGGACAGACGGCTGAGTGGGGAATCGGACTTGCTGCGAATCGATCGGCGCCTGGTGGAGGCGATGGTGGCCCATGCGCGCACCGACCACCCCGACGAAGCGTGTGGGGTGCTGCCCGGGCCGGAGGGCTCCGACGAGCCGACGCGCATCGTGGAGATGATGAATGCCGAGCGCTCGCCCACGTTCTACCGGTTCGACTCCGGCGAGCAGCTGAAGGTGTGGCGGGCGATGGACGACGCCGACGAGGTGCCGGTCGTCATCTATCACAGCCACACGGCGACCGACCCCTATCCGTCGCGCACCGATTCCGGGTTGGCCGCCGAGCCCGATGCCCATTACGTGCTCGTCGGGACGGCCGACCCAGACGTCGCACTGGTGTGCAGCTACCGCATCGTCGACGGGGTGATCACCGCTGAGCCCATCACCGTCGTCGGTTCCGGTGACGACGCGGCACAGAGTCGATTCGAAGCGCCCGACCCCTCATCTGCGGCCCACCCGGCCCACATCCACTCGACCAACGACAAGGAGTGACCATGGCAGTCTCCGTATCGATCCCGACGATCCTGCGCGCCCACACCGGCGGCGAGAAGCGGGTGCCGGCGGCCGGCGCGACCCTGGGCGAGGTGATCACCGACCTGGAGACGAATCATCCCGGGCTTGCCGGACGCCTGCGCGACGAGAATGGCGCGCTGCTGCGGTTCGTCAACATCTACGTCAACGACGAGGACGTCCGCTTCACTGGCGGTCTCGACACCGAGGTGGGCGACGGCGACGATGTCACCGTGCTGCCCGCCGTCGCTGGAGGCGACAAGTCGGCAACCGTCACCGGAGGCTGAGCGGTGGCGCGATTCGACTCGCTGATCGAGTCGGTGGGGCACACCCCGCTCGTCGGGTTGCAGCGGCTGTCACCGCAGTGGGGCGACGAGGACCAGCCGCACGTGCGCCTGTGGCTGAAGTTGGAGGACCGCAACCCGACCGGGTCGATCAAGGACCGCGCGGCGCTGGCGATGGTCGAGGCGGCCGAGCGCGACGGCACGTTGGTGCCGGGGGCCACGGTGTTGGAGCCGACCAGCGGCAATACCGGCATCTCATTGGCGATGGCGTGCAAGCTCAAGGGCTATTCGCTGATCTGCGTGATGCCGGAGAACACGTCTGCCGAGCGTCGGGCACTGCTGGAGATGTACGGTGCGCGCGTGATCTCGTCGCCCGCCGCCGGTGGGTCGAACACGGCCGTGGCGATGGCCAAGGAGTTGGCGGCGACCAACCCCGACTGGACCATGCTCTACCAGTACGGCAACGAGGCCAACGCCCGCGCACACTACGAGGGCACCGGACCCGAGTTGTGGGCCGACCTGCCCGAGATCACTGCGTTCGTGGCCGGGTTGGGGACCACCGGAACGCTGATGGGCGTCGGCCGGTTTCTGCGCGAGCAGCGTGACGACATCGCGATCGTCGCCGCCGAGCCGCGCTACGGCGACGAGGTGTACGGCCTGCGCAACGTCGACGAGGGGTTCGTGCCCGAGCTGTACGACGAGTCTGTCCTGACCCGACGGTTCTCGGTGACCGGCGAGGACGCAGTGGCGCGGGTGCGCCAACTCATCGACGCCGAGGGGATCTTCGCGGGTGTGTCCACCGGGGCCGTTCTCCATGCCGCGATGCGCCTGGCGAGCACCGCGGCCCGCAACGGTGAACGCGCCGACATCGCAATGGTGATGCCCGACGCCGGCTGGAAGTACCTCTCGACCGGTGTCTACAGCACCGACCCCGACGAGGCGGTGGCCGCGGTCGAAGGGCAGCTGTGGGCCTGAGCGTAAACTTGCCGGGAAATCCTTGCCGGACTCCGGCCGTGCGAGTCGTCTCCAGTCAGTGAGGGCAGTGCGATCAGCATCGACCAACGGGCGCCGATCGGAATTTTCGATTCCGGCGTGGGCGGCCTCACCGTCGCACGCGCCATCATCGACCAGCTGCCCGACGAGGACATCGTCTACATCGGCGACACCGCGAACGGGCCCTACGGCCCGCTGACCATCCCGGAGGTGCGCCGCCACGCGTTGGCGATCGGCGACGAACTAGCCTCCCGCGGCGTCAAGGCGATCGTGATCGCGTGCAACACCGCGTCGGCAGCGTGTTTGCGCGATGCCCGGGAGCGCTACGCGCCGATCCCCGTCGTCGAAGTCATCCTGCCCGCGGTGCGGCGAGCGGTTGCGGCGACGAAGTCGGGCCGGATCGGCGTGATCGGCACGGAGGCCACCATCGCCTCCCGCGCCTACGACGACTCGTTCGCCGCGGCCCCCGACGTCGAGATCACCTCGGCGGCCTGCCCCAAGTTCGTCGATTTCGTCGAGCGGGGGATCACCAGCGGCCGCCAGATCCTCGGCTTGGCCGAAGGCTATCTCGAGCCGTTGCGCGACGCCGGGGTCGACGCCGTCGTCCTCGGCTGCACCCACTACCCGCTGCTGTCGGGGATAGTGCAACTCGCCGTCGGCGACGAGGTGACGCTCGTGTCGAGTGCGGAGGAGACCGCCAAGGACGTGGTGCGAGTCTTGACCGAGCTCGACCTGCTGCACCCGCACTCTGATCGCGAGGCGCACCGCGTGTTCACCGCCACCGGTGACCCGGAATCGTTCGCGAAGCTTGCCAGGCGGTTCCTCGGCCCGGCGGTCGGGGAGGTCCAGCACCTGTGAGGTGGTTCGCCCGCATTACGGATGCGTTCCAACACGCCGATTCGGCGTTGCCCCTCGCGAGCGGCGTGGCAGAGTGGTCCCCATGCATCTGACGGTTCTTGGATGCTCGGGCAGCGTGAACGGCCCCGGGGCGGCATGTTCGGGATACCTCGTGTCCGTGCCCGGTGAGCTGCCGGTCCTGATCGACTGCGGCCCGGGCGTGTTCGGCGAGCTGCAGGCCGTCGCCAACCCCAACGACGTCGCTGTCGTGCTGAGCCATCTGCACGCCGATCACTGCATGGATCTGCCCGCGATGTTGGTGTGGCGCAGGTGGGCGCCCGTTCCTGCTATCGGCCGGGTACCGCTCTGGGGGCCGGAGGGCACCGCCGGGCGCATCGGCGCGGGATCGTCGGAGTTCCCCGGCGAAGTCGACGACATCAGCGACACCTTCGAGGTCTCCGAGTGGGTCGAAGGCCAGGCCGTTGAACTGCGCGGACTGTACTTCACCCCCTACCGGATGGACCACCCGCCGGCGACCTACGGCCTGCGTGTCACGGGCCCCAACGGGGAGGTGCTGGCCTACAGCGGCGACACCGCCCCGTGCGACGAGCTCGTCGAGTTGGCGCGCGGCGCGGACGTGTTTCTCTGCGAGGCGTCCTGGACCCACGATCCCGCGAGCCGTCCGCCGCACCTGCACATGTCCGGCGTCGAGGCCGGTGAGGCCGCCACCGCCGCCGGTGTCGGCGTCCTCGCAGTCACGCACATCCCGCCGTGGACGTCGACCGCCGACATCCTCGCCGAGGTCCGCTCCAGCTTCTCCGGCCACATCGAGCTGGTCCAACAGGGCCAGGAATTGGACGTCTCCGCGGTGTCGTCACGCGCGTGAGGGCGTGCGCACTAGAGTGAAGCCCGTGACGACACGTGCAGACGGCCGAGCCGACGACGAGCTCCGGCCCATCAAGTTCACCCGCGGATTCACCAGCCACCCGGCAGGTTCGGTACTAGTCGAATTCGGACATACCAGGGTGTTGTGCACCGCCAGCGTCACCGATGGTGTCCCGCCCTGGCGGCGCGGATCGGGACGGGGCTGGCTGACCGCCGAATATGCAATGCTGCCTGCCGCCACACACGAGCGCTCATCCCGCGAGTCGGTGAAGGGCCGCGTGGGCGGTCGCACCCATGAGATCAGCCGACTGATCGGGCGGTCGCTGCGGGCGTGCATCGATCTGGCGGCCATCGGAGAGAACACCATCGCCTTGGACTGCGACGTCTTGGAGGCCGACGGCGGGACCAGGACGGCGGCCATCACCGGCGCCTACGTCGCCCTCGTCGACGCGGTGACCTACTTGCGCGCCCACGACAAGCTCGCCGACCCTCAACCGCTGTCGTGTGCGATCGCCGCGGTCAGCGTCGGGATCGTCGACGGCCGTGTGCGCCTGGATCTGCCCTACGAGGAGGATTCGCGCGCCGAGGTCGACATGAACGTCGTGGCCACCGACGCCGGGACCCTCGTCGAGGTGCAGGGCACCGCCGAGGGCGCCACGTTCTCCCGTGCAACACTGGATCGGCTACTCGATCTCGCCCAGGCCGGCACGGCACAACTGTGCGCCGCGCAGCAAGAGGCCCTCGCCGGCGATTACCCGGGTTCGCTGCCCGGACTGTCGTCCTGAAGCCCGCCGACATGAGCCGGTTGTTGCTGGCGAGCCGAAATGCGAAGAAGCTCGCCGAATTGCGCCGCGTTGTGGCCGCCGCCGGGTTGACCGGCGTCGAGGTCGTCGGACTCGACGATGTGCCACCGTTCCCCGAGGAGCCGGAGACCGGCGCGACGTTCGAGGAGAACGCTCTGATCAAGGCCCGCGCCGGGGCCCGTTCCACAGGGCTGCCCTGTGTCGCCGACGACTCCGGGCTGGCCGTCGATGCGCTGAACGGTATGCCCGGCGTGTTGTCGGCGCGGTGGTCGGGCCGACACGGCGACGACGAGGCCAACAACGCGCTGCTGCTGGGCCAGCTCGCCGACGTGCCCGCTGATCGTCGGGGGGCGGCTTTTGTCTCCGCGTGCGCACTGGTGGATCCGGCAGGTGAAACCGCGGTGGTGCGCGGCGAATGGCGCGGCACGATCGTTGCCGATCCCCGGGGCGCGGCCGGTTTCGGCTACGACCCGCTGTTCGTCCCCGACGACGAGGCTGCCGCCGGGCGCACTTCGGCGGAATTGGCGGCGGAGGAGAAGGACGCGCTCAGCCACCGTGGCAAGGCGCTGGCGCAGTTGCTCCCGTTGCTGCGCGCGCTGGGCTGATCCGCGTTGGGTTGAGCCGAGCTCAGAGGCCGTAGGCCTGCTTCACGTCGCGCGTACGGATGTGCTCGACGTAGAACGACAGGAACGGGATCGTTCCGGCCAGGGCCGTGCCCAGCGTTTTGCCGAATCCCCAGCGCGCCTTGATCGCCAGGTCGATGCAGAAGATCAGGTAGACGAAGTACACCCAGCCGTGGACGACGCCGATCCAGCTGAAATCGTCGACGCCGAAGCCGTACTTCGCGATCATCTCGCCGACCAGGACGAGCAGCCAGATACCGGTGATCCACGCCAGGACCCGGTAGCGCGTCAGCGCCCCGGGGATGGCGGCGGCGTTGGGTCGTGCGGTCTCGCTGACGGTCGGGGGTGCGGACTGGTCGGCGTCGGTCACGTCGGGTTCCTATCGGGTGCGGACTTGTTGAGCTGTCTCAGGTAGGCGTTGTAACCGGCCAGATCGTCGTCGGAGTCGGCCGGTCCGTCGAGCGCGGCGTCGGCGCTGGGGATCGCGGGGCGTTCGGGCAGGAGGTCGGCGCGGATCTGGGCGTCGGCGCTGCGCTGCTTGGCGGTGAGCTTGGCCTGCTCCTGTGGGTCGCTCTCCAGGATGACGAATCGGCGATAGGCGTAGATCACCGCGACGGCGAACGCCGGCCACTGCAGGGCGTAGCCGAGGTTCTGGAAGGTACCCGAGGCGGATTCGAACCGGGTCCACTGCCAGTAGGCCAGTCCCAGGCACGCCACTGCCGCTACCAGCGTCAACGCGATCAGCGCCGGACGGTGGCGCCGGGGTCGGGACTCAGACGGCATGACACCGACGGTACCCGCCGGGCGATCGGACCGGTCAATCGCCTCGGTGTAGTGTGGGCGGCGCTATACGCGCGAGTGGCGGAATTGGCAGACGCGCTGGATTTAGGTTCCAGTGTCCTCGGACGTGCAGGTTCAAGTCCTGTCTCGCGCACGGTAGTCGTGCAGATACGCCAAGAGCGCCGGACCTGAAACGGTCCGGCGCTCTTGTGCGCGTTGGGGTCCTAGCGCAGGCTCTTCGGAACCAGCGAGACCGGGGTGTAGAACGAGCGCGTCACCGCACGGTTCTCCGAGTCGGTCGCCGCGAGCGCCTTGGAGGAGAGGATGCCGACGATCGGGCCGCCGTTGGCACGGATGCCTGCGCCGCTGTCGCCGCCCTCCGAGCGGAACGTCGCCTCGACGACGAGCGTCGACTGGTTCACCAGCAGGCTCGGCGGCGCGAAGGCACAGGCGATGGTCAACGGTCCGGGCAGCGGGCACTCCACGGCCTGGATCAACTGCGGCTTCGGGGTCACGACGACGCCGCGGGACAACCCGGTGGTGGCGCCGTACTTGCTCACCGGCTCACCCTGCTTGACCTTGGCGCCCCAGTCGATCCGGTCGACCTTGACGCGCTGGCCGGGCAGGAGGGTGACGACCGCGATGTCGGCGTGGCGGCTGATCAGGTTGGTGGTGATGGTGCCGATCTTGTCGCCGTTGGTGTTGAAGAGGTCCTCACCCTTCTTGCCGCAGTGTCCGGCAGTCAGGGCGCGGGTCGAGTTGATCACGGCGCCGAGGGTGCACTTGGCCTCGGTGATGATCGTCGTCGGGCGGCGGATCTCCATTCCCGACGCGATGACCGTCGAGTCGGTGGTGGGCGCAGCCATGGCTGGCGCGGCCACGCCGATGGACAGTGCGATCGCCGCCGGTGCCAGGGCAGCGGTCATCAGAACGGATGCACGCATTGGTGATGAACCTCGATCGATAAAGGAGCTGAACAAGTCCCGTCTACGCTAGTTTCGTCAGCAGCCCTGGGCAATTCGTCAGCCAAACTGACACCTTCTTGACGCATAATTCGGAGGTGATTCTCAGGTTGCGGACCGTTCTGACGGTGCTGGTCGGTGGTCTGATGGTGCTCGTTTCTGGCTGTGGCCTGCAGGAATACGTCCGTGACCAGGTCGAGTCGATCGAGATATCGGGCATCCCGTCGACGATCGACGTCGGCGGGTCCGGGACCTATATCGATACCGTCGGGCTGGGGAAGGTGGCGAAGCTCCCGATCCGCAAGCGCGTGTCGATGAAGGGGTATTGGCGCGGGGCGTTCGGGCCGTTGTGGGACGACAACGTGAATGTGGAATTCGGGCACAACGGCTGCAACACCCGAGACGACATCCTGCGCCGCGACCTCACCGACGTCGTGATGCGGCCGGGCGGCTGCTTCGTCTCGACGGGCACCCTGCTGGACCGGTACACGGGCAAGACGATGCGGTTCGTGCGCGGTCCGAACACCTCCGGCGACGTCGAGATCGACCACCTCGTGTCATTGGCGAACGCCTGGACGACCGGTGCCCGCTTCTTCGACGACGAGAAGCGCCGCAACCTCGCCAACGATCCGCGCAACCTGCAGGCGGTGTCCCGCGCGATCAACCAGGTCAAAGGTCCCTACGACGCCGAGGGGTTCCTGCCACCCGACCCGGCCTACCGGTGTACCTATGTGAACCGCCAGCTCGACGTCAAGCTCGCCTACGGCCTCTGGGTCACCCAGAAAGAGGCGAATGCGATGCGGGCAGTGCTGCTGGCATGTCCGAAGCCGGCGTGATGAGCCACCCGTGCGCCGACCTCGGCGTCGTCGACCGGTTCGCCGCGGCGCTGCGCCGTGCCGGGTTCACCACCGACGGTATCGAGGCGCATCTGGGCGCCGAGGTATCGGCCGCGCTCACCGGCGGTGTCAAGTGGCCGGCCGCGGCAGTCCTCGCCGACGATCGTCGCCTGTCGACGCTTATCGCGGTGTTCTTGCTCGGCGAGGAGCGGCCGGTCGCTGCGCTGGAAGGGGCTTTGAGCGGTGTCGGCGTCGATGAGTTGGCCGGTCAGGGGATCGTTGCCGTCGCCGACGGCGGTACGACGGTGCGGCCGATCCTCGACGTGCGGCCCTACGCCGATGATGCGGGGGAGTACCTCGTCTTCGCCGACCAGGACTCGGGCCGACGCTCGGGGACGCTCGCCCATGACCACGTGCTGGGAATCGGAGGGGCATCGGTCTCGTTGGCGCGGGCGGTGATCCGACGACCAGTGCGCCGCGCGCTCGACGTCGGCACCGGCTGCGGCGTGCAGGCGTTGCACCTGGGTGCGCATTGTGCCGACATCGTCGCCACCGATACGAACGACCGCGCGCTGGCCCTGGCCGCGGCGACGGCACGTGCGAGCGGGCAGTCGTGGGACCTGCGTCGCGGGAGTCTGTTCGAGCCGGTGGCCGGGGAGCGCTTCGACCTGATCGTGTCCAATCCGCCATTCGTCATCAGCCGTGGCGACCAGGACTACATCTATCGCGACTCGGGGGTGCCGGCCGACGGGCTGTGCGAGCAGTTGATCGCGCAGCTGCCCGAGCACCTCGAACCCGGCGGCGTCGCGACCGTGCTGGCCAACTGGGCGGTCACCGACGTCGAAGACTGGGCGGCCCGACCGCGCCGGTGGCTGGAGAACACCGGCCTCGACGCCTGGGTGGTGCAGCGCGAGCTGGCCGACCCCATCAGCTACGTGAGCCTCTGGCTCGCCGATGCCGGGGAGTCTCCGGAGCGCATCGCGATGCGCGGCCGCGAGTGGCTCGACTACTTCGCCGATGCCGGCATCGTGGCGGTCGGGATGGGCGTGTTGACGCTGCGCCGCCCGTCGGCCACTGGTGCGGTTCGCTTCCAGATCGTCGAAGAGATCACGGGTACGGGTGAGGAGGTGACCGGCGACGAGGCGCAGGCGTTCCTGGCCCGGCAGGACTTCCTTGCCGAGAACTCCGATGAGGACCTGCTGACGATGCGCCTGTCGACCTCGCCGGTCATGCTCGAGGAGCATTTGCTGCCCGGCGATGCCGGCTGGCAGCGCGTGGGCTCGGTGCTGCGCCGTCCCGGCGGCCCCGGTGCGGCGATTCCGCTTGACGAGGTGTCGCGTGCCTTGTTCGCCGGCTGTCGGGGGCAGGTGGCACTCGCCGACTTGATCGCCCTGCTCGCCGCCCACCACGGAGTCGATGCCGGTGCGCTCGCGCAGGCCGCCATGCCCGTCGTGCGCGAGGCCATCGCGCGGGGGATCGCCTATCAGGCGGTGTGACGAGACAATCTGCGGAACAGGATCACCGGTAGCCGGTGGAGCTTGTCGACGGCGAGGGTGCGCCGGAACTCCGCCCACGCCCAGCACAGTCCGAAGACGCCGAGGGTGACCGCTGCGGTGACCATCGGCGACCAGGGTCGCGCGACGACGAAGATCGGGACGACCACCAGCAGGAGTGCCTGCAGGACGTAGGAGTCCAGGCTGCGCGCGCCGGTCATGATCAACGGCCGCAAGAGGTTGCGGCGTTGTAGGTGGGGGATCAGCCAGCCGAACAGCGCGTACAGAGTCAACACGAGCAGCCACGACGCGAATACGCGGGCGACGCGGAAGTCGACCTTGTCGGCGATCGACGGTTCGATGTGGTGCCACGGCCCGGTCTTGAAACCGAAGTACAGGAAGCACCAGCCTGCGACCGCTGCGAGCAGCAGCCACGGCAGCCGGGCGATCAACCACTCGTCGACCCGCCAGCGGCGCCAGTACCAGCCCAGGACGAGCGCCGGGAAGAACATGACCTGCCAGGCCGCCCAGTTCTGGATTTCCAAGCCGCCGAAGGCGATGGTCCACCACTGCGACCAGTCCGGTGCGGCGATCCACTTGCGTCCGGGCGAGCTCGTGATGAAGAACCAGTCCGGGCTGTGGAACTGCGAGTACGCGTACAGCGCGATCGAGGCGACCAGGATCAGCCACCCGAATCCTCGTCGCACCAGCGGCAGCAAGAGCCCTGCCACGGCCAGGAAGACCAGGTACATGAGCAGGATGTCGCCGCCGGAGGGGAGGTAGCGCAGCAGCAACGACAGCCCGATGCCGGTTCCGGCCTCGTCGACCGGGCGCAACCGGACCAGCGAGTAGTAGCCGGCCATCCCCGCGGCGACGGCGACCAGGCAGATCAGCAGTTGGCACAGGTAGAGCACGACGAGCCGCTTGCCCAGCCGCCGGTAGGTGAACGGTCCGCCGCGTCGCGCGATCCACCCGCCGTAGACGATCCCGAACACCAATCCCGACAGCAGGACGAAGGCCGCCATCCCGTCGACGTACGGATAGGAATGCGTGGGCCGCCCGAGTATGGACCTGGGGCCCGCGAAATGGGCGGCGACCATGCTCCAGATGGCGAGGCCGCGGGTCGCGTCGATTGCCCAATCGCGACCCACGGCCCCGGTGCCGGGTGTGGCCGAACTCTTAGGTGTAGAGGTCGGCAATTGCCTGCTTGTACGCGTCGTGGATGACGTTGCGCTTCAGCTTGAGCGTCGGGGTCAGCCCGCCGTTCTCCACGGTGAAGTCGGTGTCGAGAATCGCGAACTTCTTGATCGCCTCGGCCTTGGAGACCGTCGCGTTCGCCGCATCGATCGCGGCTTGGATCTCCGCCCGCAGCGCGGCGTTCTCAGTCACCTGTGAGAGCGGCGTATCGGCCGGCAGGCCATGGCGCTCGAGCCAGCCGGGGTAGGCCTCCGGGTCGATCGTGACCAGCGCTGCGATGAACGGCTGGGCGTCACCGACGACGAGACACTGGCTGACCAGCGCGCTCGCGCGGATGGTGTCCTCAAGCTGGGCCGGAGAGACGTTCTTGCCACCCGCGGTGACGATGATCTCCTTCTTGCGGCCGGTGATCGAGAGGTAGCCGTCGTCGAGCGAGCCGAGGTCGCCGGTGTGGAACCAGCCGTCGACGATCGCATCGGTGGTGGCTTGCTCGTTCTTCCAGTACCCGCCGAAGACGACCGGGCCCTTGAGCAGCACTTCGCCGTCCTCGGCGATGGCCACGCTGACGCCCTCGACAGGACGTCCGACGCTGCCGACCTTCTGTTGGCCGGGTTGGTTGACGGTCACCGCCGCAGTGGTCTCGGTGAGGCCGTAGCCCTCGTAGATCGGCACGCCGGCGCCGCGGAAGAAGTGGCCCAGGCGCGCGCCGAGCGGGCCGCCACCGGACACCGCAGCCTCGCAGCGGCCGCCCAGGGCGTCGCGCAGCTTGCCATAGACCAGCTTGTCGAACACCGCGTGGCGCAGCTTCAGCCCCAGGCCGGCGCCGCCGGTGTCCTGGGCCTTGCTCCACT
>CAZVVS010000064.1:0-16836 GCA_964630585.1 uncultured Gordonia sp. | reverse complement strand
TGGGGGACCTCCCCTCAGAACCTCAGCTCATACACCACTCCCTGGGACTCCACTCGCCTCGCTTCACGTCGCCGGAATCCTGCGCCAAGTCCAGGGCACCGACGACGACCCTCGCTATCGCGTCGCCGCGTCGGCGATGGTGTGGGCTGCGGGCGACGGGACGCGGCAGGTCGACGACCCGCTGCGGGTCACCCGACCCCCCGAGGATGGGTTGCCCACGAACAAGTACTTCGTCGACCTCTATCGGCGGACCACGATCGATCTGGCCACGCTCGAAGCCCGCGAGCACACGGCGCAGGTTCAGGCCGAGCGTCGTGAGTTCCGCGAGCAGCAATTCCGAACTGCGGCACTCCCCGTCCTGTTCTGCTCGCCGACGATGGAGCTCGGCGTCGACATCTCCGAGCTCAACGTGGTGGGCCTCCGAAACGCGCCGCCGACCCCCGCCAACTACGCGCAGCGGTCGGGGCGCGCCGGCCGTGGTGGACAGCCGGCGCTCGTGTTCACGTACTGCACGTCGGGAAGTCCGCACGACCAGTACTACTTCCGCCATCCCGAGCTAATGGTCGCCGGACGGGTGGCGGCTCCGCGAATCGACCTCGCGAACGAGGACCTAGTCCGCTCGCATGTGCAGGCCGTGTGGCTCTCCGAGAGTGGGATGAGCCTCGGAGGGACGATGGCGGGTGTCGTCGATCTGGGGCATATCTCCGAGCCCCATCCGGCACTGAAGCCGTCGATCGCCGCCGACCTTGCCGATGGCACCACCGCCTCAAACGCGCTGCGCTCAGCCAAGGCGGTGCTCGACTCGGTGGCATCGCACCTCGATGGTGCACTCTGGTGGTCCGACGAGTGGCTCGCCCGGGTGCTCGATGGCTTGTCCACGCAGTTCGAACGCTCGGCCCAGCGGTGGTGGGACATGTACCGCCAAGCCGTCGGCCAGAGAGACTCGTACAACGCCGTGATCGCCGATCACACCCGCGCTGCTGAGGAGAAGAAGCGGGCGCGGCGACTCCGCGACGAAGCCGAGAAGCGGATCGAGCTGCTAGTCGCCGAGTCGGGCAACTTCTCCCAACACGACTTCGACCCCTACCGGTACTTCGCGGCCGAAGGCTTCCTGCCCGGCTACAGCTTCCCCCGGCTGCCCATCACTGCCTACATCCCCGGCAGGCGCGGCAAGGCCGACGGAGAGTTCCTCCAACGAGCGCGCTTCCTCGCCGTCAGCGAGTTCGGACCACGGGCCCTCGTGTACCACGAGGGCTCTCGCTACCGGATCACCCGGGTCGACCTCCCGGTCGTCGCCCCGAGCCCCGACGACCCTGACAACCTGGTCACGTCACGGGCGAAGCGATGCGCCAAGTGCGGCTACATCCATCCACTCGTCGCGGAGCCATACCCCGACGTGTGCGAACAGTGCGGCGCCGAGCTCGAGGGCCCGTTGCGCGACCTCTTCCGGCTGAGCAACGTCACCACTCGACGCCAGGACCGCATCAACTCCGACGAAGAGGAGCGCCAGCGCCAGGGCTTCGAACTCATCTCGGGTGTGCGGTTCGCTGAACGGGACCGGCATCTGTCGCGGCGCAACGCCCAGGTCATGTCGTCGGGTGGCACCGAGATCGCCCGACTCGTCTACGGACCGACGGCCACCGTGTGGCGACTCAACCTCGGGTGGCGGCGCCGAAAGAACCCGAACCAGCACGGTTTCACGTTGGACCTCAACTACGGCACGTGGGCCAAGAGCGAGGAAGCGGTTGATGACACCGACACCACCGACGCACCTGACGAGAGGATGACCGCCCGCACCAAGCGCGTGATCCCCTACGTCGATGACACCCGCAACATCCTGATCCTCGAGTTTGGTGATCCGCTTCCGCTCGAGACGATGGCCGCCCTCGAGGCGTCGCTGAAACGAGCAATCCAGGTGGTGTTCCAGCTCGAGGAGAACGAGCTGGCATCGGAACCGCTGCCCTCGTCGAAGGAGCGGTCGGTCATCCTGTTCTACGAGTCGGCCGAAGGGGGAGCGGGTGTTCTCCGCCAGCTCGTCAGCGATCCCGAGGCGCTGGACCGCGTGGTCCACGAGGCGCTCACGATCTGCCATGCCGACCCAGAGACCGGTAATGACGTGGGCGACGACGTCTGTGCGGTGGCCTGTTACGACTGCCTGCTCAGCTACTCGAACCAGACCGACCACGAAGTCTTGGATCGGCGCCAAGCCGTGCCCATCCTTCGGTCGCTTCGTGGTGCCCGGACAGTCGAAATCCAGAGCGAGGCCCCGACCATCGAGGCCCACGTGGAACACCTCGACGACCAAGCGGAGTCGGACCTCGAACGCCGATTCATCGAGTTCCTCACCAACGGCGGGTACCGCATTCCGTCCCGGGGCCGGCACAACGCCAGCGTCGGCACCACCCCGGACTTCGAGTTCACACTCGACGGCCAGCAGGTCGCCATCTATGTGGACGGCCCCCCCCACGAGTTCCCCGAGCGGCAGCAGCGCGACGCGGCAATCCGGTCGCAACTTCGCGACCTCGGTTGGCGCATCGCCCGGTTCCGCCACAACGACGACTGGCCACAGGTCGTTGACACCTTCTCCGACGTGTTCGGGACAGGAGCCCCAAGATGAGTTTCGCCGTCGGATCGCTGGTGCGGGCACGTGGACGCGAATGGGTCGTGTTGCCCGACACATCTGATGACCTGGTGATGCTGCGACCGCTCGGCGGCACTCAGGCCGAGATCACCGGGATCCTCACGGAGGTCGAGACGGTGGAGCCGGCCACCTTCGCTCCGCCGACCGTCGGTGACCTTGGCGACTATCGATCGGCTCGGTTGCTCCGCGACGCGTTGCGCCTCGGTGTCCGGTCGAGCGCGGGCCCGTTCCGGTCATTCGGTGAGATCGCCGTCGAACCGCGCCCCTACCAGCTGGTGCCGTTGCTGATGGCCCTCAAGCTCGACCCGGTGCGCCTGCTCATCGCCGATGACGTCGGCATCGGCAAGACGATCGAGGCCGGGCTCGTCGCCAAGGAGCTGCTCAGCACCGGTGACGCATCCGGCCTGGCTGTGCTCTGCCCTCCACATCTCGCCGAGCAGTGGCAACGCGAGCTGGCCGAGAAGTTCCACCTCGAGGCCGAGCTGGTGCTGTCGTCGACGGCGGCCCGGCTCGAGCGCGGTCTGCCGGTCGGCCGGTCGATCTTCGAGCAGTACCCGATCACCGTCGTCTCGCTCGACTTCATCAAGGCTGACCGCCACCGGGACGACTTCCTCCGAGCGTGCCCCGACCTGGTCATCGTCGACGAGGCGCACACGTGTGCGGACTCGACCGGAGCGGGGATGAGCCGACACCAGCGATACCGACTGCTCGCGGGCCTCGCCGCCGACGAGACCCGCAACCTCGTACTCGTGACCGCGACGCCTCACTCCGGCAACGTCGGCGCGTTCCGTTCTTTGCTGGGTCTCCTTGCCCCAGAGTTCGGCGAGCTTTCGGAGAGCCCCACCGACGCCGAGCGCCGCCGACTCGCCCGGCACCTGGTGCAGCGCCGCCGGGGCGACATCGCCCGATACCTGGGCGATACGCCCTTCCCGGAGCGCGAGCGCACCGACGAGACCTACGCGCTCAGCCCTGCATACGCCACGTTGTTCAACGATGTCCTCGCCTTTGTTCGCGAGACGGTGCGCGACAGTTCGAACCAGACGCGCCAGCGGGTGCGCTGGTGGTCGGCCCTGGCGTTGTTGCGGGCGCTCGCCTCCAGCCCCGCGGCCGCCGCAGCGACGCTTCGGACCCGCTCCGCCAACGCGGCCGCCGCCGATGTCGACGAAGCCGACGAGATCAGCCGCCCCACCATCTTCGACGTGTTCGACGACGACACCGAGGTCGAGCATTCCGACAACGTTGTGGGTGGCGACCCTGGCGATGACGGTGCCGACTCCGAGCTCTCGCGGGCGTTGAGGGCGTTCGCTGAGCGAGCTGAGGCCCTCACCGGAAGCGATGACGTCAAGGTCACTCGCCTCGCTGCACGGGTCAAGAAGCTTGTCGCCGATGGATTCCAGCCGATTGTGTTCTGTCGATTCATCGACACGGCGAACTACGTCGCCGAAGCGCTCCGATCCGAGCTGCCCAACGCGGTCGCGGTGGAGGCAGTCACGGGCCTACTGCCACCGGCCGAGCGCGAGCAGCGGGTCGCGGAACTGATGGGATCGCCCAAGCACGTGTTGGTCGCAACCGACTGTCTGTCAGAGGGCATCAACCTTCAGCATGGCTTCACCGCCGTGGTGCACTACGACTTGCCGTGGAACCCCACACGGCTCGAACAACGTGAAGGCCGGGTCGATCGGTTCGGCCAAACCGCACCCACGGTTCGGGTACTCACAGTTGTCGGCAAGCACTTGGTCGACCGCATCGTCGAGGAGGTGCTCCTCAAGAAGCACCTTCAGATTCGAAAGGCGCTCGGAGTGTCCGTGCCGGTGCCTGCCACGAGCGGTGAAGTGCTCGAAGCGCTGTCGGAGCGGATTCTCGCCGCCGATGATGTGGAGGAGGAGGTCGACCAACTCCGCCTCGAGCTGCCCGGTTTGGTCAGTGAATTCGACGACGAGTGGAGTGCTGACGCCGAGCGCGAGCGAGAGTCGCGCACCCGGTTCGCGCAGCACGCCATCAGCGTCGAGGAGGTCTCACGTGAACTCGAAGCGGCCCGGATCGCTCTCGGGGACGGCACGGCGCTCGCCGGGTTCGTCCGAACTGCGGTGCAGGCCCACGACGGGCTCGCTGTGGCGGAGACATCGCATGGAAGGGCGGTGCTCGCAGTCGACGTTCGCGAGACACCAGCGGCGTTGGTCGACCGCCTCTCGTTGACGGCTCCGCCATCGTTCATCGCCGCGTTCGAGCCACCAGCCCCCGACAACGCGCTCCTTCTGGGGCGCACCCACCCGTTCGTCACCGCGCTCGCCGGCTACGTCGTCGATACCGCCCTCGACCCCAAGCTGCCGTCGGTCGCAAGGCGGAGTGGCGTGACGAGAACTGACGCCGTCGATCGCCGCACCACGCTCGTGCTCACCAGGTTCCGCTACCAACTCGTGACCCGTCGCCGCAACCGTCCCGATCATCCGTTGCTGGCGGAGGAGGCCGCGATGATGGCCTTTGTCGGCGATCCCTCCTCTCCCGGGTGGATCGACACGGGCGATTTCGAAGGCCTGCTGGATGCCCGACCCACCGGAAGCGTCACACCGGAACTGGCCCGCGACTTCATCGGCGAATGCCTCGAGGAACTCACACAGTGGCGTCCACGCTTGGATGAGGAAGCAGCTCTGCGAGCAGAGCGACTGGCTGAGAGCCACGCCCGAGTGCGCGAGCAGGCTCGGATGTCAGGCGCGATCAAGGTCACACCCACATTGCCGGTCGACGTGCTTGGCGTCTACGTGCTGCTTCCGGCGGCGATGAGCGGTACAGCGTCATGACGATCGCTGGATACTCCGCGGTCCGCACCGAGGGCGCGCTTCTACCACCAGATCTTCTTGCCCGGATCGCGACCTCGGACACCGAACTCCCCGGGCTGAGGCCTGAGAGCTATGGCCTGGCTCCGAGCGAGAGAGTCGGTGATGCCATCGTGCGGTCGTGGACGCGACTCAGCGGTGTCTGGCAGCTCTTCGCCGACAAGCTCGACAAAGCTCCCGCGAGCGAGACGACGTTCGAGACCCAAACCCGCCAGCAGTGGCTCGTACCACTTCTGCAGGAACTTGGGTTCGGCCAACCCGCCGTCGCCGATCCCGTCGTGTTCGACGAGAAGACCTATCCGGTGTCGCACCGAGCTGCAGGGGTAGCAATCCACCTGCTCGGTGCCCGGGTCGACCTCGACCGTCGCCCCACCCACGGCGTCCGCCCGGCCCACGGGATGATGCAGGAGTTCCTGAACCGAAGCGATGACCACCTCTGGGGTGTCGTCACAAACGGAATGCGATTGCGGTTGCTGCGTGACTCGTCGTCACTGACCCGCCAGGCGTACTGCGAGTTCGATCTCGAGGCCATCTTCCGTGGCCAGCAATATGCCGAGTTCGCGTTGTGCTGGTTGGTGTGTCACGCCACTCGGTTTGTCGGCGATCCACCTCCTTCGTGCATTCTCGAGCGCTGGTCGAACCAGGCCCGCACCGACGGCACTCGAGCCCTCGACCAGCTCCGAGGCGGCGTCGAGGCGGCCATCACCGCGCTCGGCAACGGCTTCCTCGCCGACCCCGCCAACGACGACCTGCGCCGCCGACTGCGCGACGGCGATCTCGCCGTCGGGGAGTTCCAGCACCAGTTGCTGCGGCTCGTTTACCGACTGCTGTTTCTATTGGTAGCCGAGGCTCGCGGGCTTATGGCCGCACCGGGTGCCGAGCCAGAGGTGATCGAGCGCTACCGGCGCTACTACTCGGTCACCCGCATGACTGAATTGGCTCGCCGCCAGAGAGGAACGGCTCATGGCGATCTGTGGGCCGGCCTACGGGTCGTGTTCGGGGCGTTGGCCGGCCCCGGTCTTCCAGCACTCGGTCTCTACGGCATGGGGTCGTTCCTATGGTCCGACAAGGCGTTGGCCGACCTCGGCCCAGCGGCGCTACCCAACAAGGCTCTGCTGGAGGCGATCGGTGGGTTGACTACCGTGACCGACCAGGGCAGGGGCATGAAGTCGGTTCGCCGAGCGGTGGACTACCGAAACCTCGGCGCCGAGGAACTCGGCTCGGTCTACGAGTCGCTCCTCGAACTGCACCCCACCTTCGATGGGACGTCGTTCGCCCTGGCGACGGCGGCGGGCAACGAACGCAAGACCACCGGTAGCTACTACACACCGACCCCGCTCATTCGGGTGCTGCTCGACTCGGCCCTCGACCCAGTGCTCGACGAGGCCGAACAGGCCGCTGACCCCGAAAGCGCGATACTCAACCTGAAGATCATCGACCCCGCTGCAGGCTCGGGCCACTTCCTTATCGCCGCCGCCCACCGAATCGCACACCGCCTGGCATCGGTCCGATCGGGGGAGAGCGAACCAGCGCCCGACGAGTTGCGCCACGCGCTGCGAGAAGTGATCGGGCACTGTGTCTACGGCATCGACGTGAACCCGATGGCCGTCGAACTGTGCAAGGTCAGCTTGTGGATGGAGGCCACCGAGCCCGGATGTCCCTTGGGCTTCCTGGATCACCGCATCGTGTGCGGCAATAGCCTCCTCGGCGCCACTCCGGCGCTCCTCGCGGCCGGCGTGCCCGGCGACGCGTTCAAACTATTGACCGGCGACGACAAGGCCATCGTTGCGCAACTCAAGAAGCAGAACGCGGCCGAACGAAAGGCGCACAAGCAAGGGCTGCTCTCCTATGGACCGTCGCTAGCGGCGGATCTTCGCGAACTGGCGAGGAGTCTGATCGAGCTCGATGCCACGCGCGATGACACCGTCGCTTCAGTCGCGACGAAGGAGCAGGAGTACCTCAAGATCCAGGCCTCTGAGGTAGCCCGTCGCACGAAGCTTGCCGCGGACGCGTGGTGTGCTTCGTTCGTCGCACTGAAAGATCGCCCCGACCCGTCGACCCGCCTTATCGCTAGACCAGCGATAACCGATGCCACGGTCCGCCAGTGCATGATCTCGCCAGACAGCGTCCCGCCGGCAGTGTTGACCACCATCAAGGATTTGACGGATCAGTACAGATTTCTCCATCTGCACGTAGCGTTCCCAGAGGTATTTGGCGTGCCGGACGATCCGGCCGATGCGGAGAATCCCCTTACCGGTTGGTCCGGGGGCTTCGACGTCGTGCTCGGTAATCCGCCGTGGGACACCCTCAGCCCTGATCGACGAGAGTTCTTCAGCAACTATCACGCCGGGTTGCGGTCCATGAGCCCAGCAGCCCAAAAGGCTGTGATCGACGAATTGCTGGAGGACGCGTCTATCGCTGGCAGCTGGGACGGCTACTGCCGTGCCCTGTTTGCCGCCGTCCACTTCTTCAAGGCGAGCGGACGGTATCGGCTCTTCGCACCCGGCAATCTGGGCAAGGGTGACTTCAACGTCTATCGGATGTTCGTTGAGACGGCGCTGACGATAACTCGACCGGGTGGCTTCGCTTCCCAGGTCGTTCCGGCAGGTTTGTACGGCGGCGCCAACGCGTCAGCGATCCGCAAGGAACTGTTTGACGCGTGGGAACTCAAACTCGTGCTGGGCCTGGTCAACACGCAGCGAGGTTGGTTCCGAGATGTGGATATCGACCGGTTCTGTGCTTACGCAGCGCGCTCCCGAGGGCGAACTGCTCAACTCCTCGTCCACTTTGGATCGAGCAACCCCGATGAGCTCACCGAGACCTTCGAGCGTGACCGGTTGGCGCTCGACGCGGATGAGATTCGCGAGCGCGGACCGAGCACTTACACGATCCCCGACATCCGTGATGTCGACGAGATCGTGACCGTTCGGAAGATCTATGCCGCCTGGCCGGCATTCGGTGATACGACCGCGGGGCCACCACACAGGCACTACCAGGCAGAGGTCCATATGGGCAACGACAACGGACTGTTCAGCGATGACCCTGATGGGTTGCCGGTGTACGAGGGCCGAATGATAGACCGCTACGACTACAGGGCGAAGATCTACGTGTCGGGGCGCGGCAACAGCGCTGTGTGGGATTCGGTCGGCTTCGATGACGTCCGTAAGGCGATCGCCCCCCAGTGGCGGATGCGGACGAAGGACATCCCGAAGAAGCTGGGTGACCGCCCGTGGCACTACCGGATCGGGTTCGGTGACGTCGCGAATCCGAGAAACGAGCGGTCGCTCGTCGCGGCGCTGGTCCCGCCAGGGGTGGTGTGTGGCCACACTGTTCCGACAATCGTTTTCGATGGCTCGGACGATTGGCAACTCCTCGTTTGGATCGCTATCGCGAACTCATTCTCGATGGACTTCATCACTCGGAAGAAGCTGTCATCCCCTCACCTGAGCTTCACGGTGCTCGATTCACTGCCGTTCCCGCGGCTGGTCCGTGACGACCCTCGCGTTGACTTCCTGGCGTGGCGCACGCTTCGACTGACCTGCACGGGACCGGAGATGAGCAAGTTTTGGAACGAGATGGTCAGGTTCGGATGGTGCGAGCCAATCACGGCCGATGCAGTTCCCCCGGCGTTCCTGGGACACGCCGCGCGAACGGCCGCGATGGCCGAGATAGATGCCTTCGTCGCTCGAGAGATCTTCAACCTGACCCGAGTCGAACTTTCGGACATCCTCGAGGCCTTTCCGGTCAAGAAGCGGCGAGACGAGAAGGCATTCGGTGAGTACCAGACCAAGCGCCTCGTCCTCGAGCGCTTCGACGCCATGGTCGCGGCCGAGGCGGCGGGCCGCGAGTACGAGACGATCCTCGACCCGCCCCCCGCGGACCCCTCTCGTGCTCATACCGAATCGACCGGCCCCAGATGGGCGCACCCCGAGCGGGAGTAGCCGTGGTGGTTGGCGGCGCGGGCAGCCTTGCACCGGAGTATCTCGAGGCGGAACTAGACCGCGAACTGAAGGACGTGAGGCTCCTCTGCGAGATCGACCTCGATCGGTTCGGTGATCGTCTGCGGAAGGAACTCGACGGCCTGGTCGCGAGAATGACGCTCGCCAGGATCGTGAACCTGTACCCGGCGATCTTCGCGTGCTTCGTCGTGCGAGATGTCGCCTTGCACACCGAGGGTGCGGAGGTATACGCGAACCTCTCGATCAAGGAGCTTCGAGACGGGTACGAGACGGGCCCGGCGTTTCGAAAGGCGCTCGAGCATCTCCGGCTCCCACTGTTCGAGAGTCTCAGGCTCGAAGAAGGCTTACCGCTCGGACACAAGTACGTCGGCCTCATGCAGATGCATGGGGGGATCCAGCGGCAGGCGGTCAACAAGGTGATGGCCGCCCTCCATGAAACCTGTGGTGCGGGGGCCGCGAATGGCCAGGAGGTGTGCCAGGAGTGGCTGACGGACCCGTGGCTCGACCACGCCGTCGGGCGCCCGTTTGGCCGCGTGCTCGCCCACACCCATCACGGAGTCCGGCTGATTCAGGGACTGATCGAAGTGCGGCGGCTCCACCGATCATCGAACCGGCTGCAGCGGGTCTGGCCCTTGCCGGAGTATGTGCTCGATGCCGCCTGGCGGTGGCTCGACGACCCTCCACCTATACCCCGATGGGGCGAGCGAATCCGGCCGGCGTTGCAGCTCGCTTACGTGAGCGGCAAGGGGCCTGAGGTGGTCTTTCCCAAGGGAATGACCGACTGGTTCGTCGGGTCGGACCCGGCGACATGGGTGTACGGGTCGCCGGCCCAGGAAAGCACGGCTCTACTGCCGTTCAAGGCGTCGGGCGTGTGGGACATCACCGGGCAGACCGATGACGAGCGGGAGATCAAGGTGAGCTATCGCTCGGCGTCACCGGACGGCGTCGTCCTCGTCTTCGACGAGCGGGGCCGCTATCACCATCACGCTCTGACGCTGGGTGGACTGCGCGCGTCGGTCATCGCTCCTATGGGATCACTGGTGACCGGTGAGACGAGTCGGCAACCACTGACGAAGTCGTGGACCGGTCACGAAGTCATCTACACGCGTCTCGCAGGGTCGGCGACGCTGACGGTGAAGCCCCCCGGTGGAGGAGCACTGACGATCGGCCTCGACAGCTCGTTGCACGCAGAGCTGACCGGCGAGCTCGTTGAGCAACTCCGAGGACCATGCGGAGAGCGGGTGATGGCGGGGCCGCCCCGCGTCGCGTTCACGGGCCACGTGCCGCCGGGGGACGAGGTCGTGATCCGAATCGCCGACGAGCAGGGCCAGCGGGAGTCGACCCTCGATGATCCACTCATCCTCATCGAGGACGGTGTCTACCGGCTCGGCCAGCTGTTCGATCCGCTGTCGGTGTCCGCCGCGACCGTGACGGTGGAGAGGCAGGGCTTGGAGCCGTTCTCCGAGCGGATCGTTCGAATTCCCGGGATTGGCGTAGCCCCGTTGCCGCTCACCGACCTCTACTCCAGCGTTGGCATCGAGCTCGCAGTTCTGGACGGCTTCGTCACCGAGCCTGAGTGCCTGGTTGCAGAGGGCGAAGTGAACGAACTCCCGTTCCTAGTCGGCGCCCCCGACGGCAGCTGGATCGAGGTCGAAGTGCTCGTTCCACGCTTGATGTGGGACGCGTTCGGCGACGGCGACCACGTTCTGGTCGGGTCGAGGGATCTCCGTCTCGGTTCGGAGAGAATCTCGTCGCTCACTCTCAAGCTTCGAACGGGGGTCCCGTGCGAGGTCGCCATTGGACTGGAATCGCCGGACGGGCGGGTGATTCAGCGAACCGACTACACCTGGACGACCGGCGACTGGGCGGTCACTGATGTATCGCTCGGACAGTTCGTCGATACGGTCAGCTATGCCGCGGCCTCGGCTCGGCTCGACGTCGTCGTACTCAGCCCACAGGGTCGGGTGCGGATCGGGTCCGTCGAGACGCGCTACGTCCCCGACGACTTCGTGATTCGGTCGGAGATCACCGATGACGGATGCCATCTCGACCTGGCGTGGAGCGACTTTCGCCCGACGACCGGCCGCGTAGCCCGGGTCTGGGGAACTCTCGGCGAGGGACTCATCGAGGAACAGCCGGTTCCCGATGGGTCGACGTCGCTCTCGCTCGATGTGCGCGGAGTCGACTACGGCGAGCTGCTCGTCGGGGTCATCGTCGACGATGGCTGGGGGAGTGGAACCCCATCGGTCGAACCTGTGCATCCCGGGGATTGTGCGCTCGTCCGTCTCGAAGGAGGTTCGTTCGGTGACCTCCTCGCGCATTTTGCCCAGGGCGAGCGCCTCCAACTCTCTGACGCCGAGGTTGACGAGTACGCGCGAGAACTTGCCGCCCTCTACAAGAAGGTCGAAGGCCCGAACCCGCCGGGTCGGGACTTCGCTCGCCGGCTTCGCGATCTCATCGCCGAGGATGGCCAGCGAATCCTGATGGTCGCGCTTGAGCTCGCCGACCTGCTGGGCATCGACCCCGACGACCCAAGCCGCGAGGGGGCGATGACGCTCGAACGTCGCCTGCTGCCGTTCATGCTGGCCGCCGCTGACACCCCGATCGAGCTCGCCGCTCCCGACACCGACGCAGCGCTCGAGCGCCTGTGGTCCACCGCACCACTGATTGCCGCGCCGCTTGACCGGTTCGGCCAGACCGATGCGCCTGAGGCCGATGATCGGTGGCTCCACTACACCGGATGGATGCCACCCGGGGTCGGTGGCGATGTGAGCCGATCGTTTGAATACCTCGTGTGCGGGCTCCGTACGGCGCTCGGTAGCTTCGCCCGGGTAGCCACAGAAGGCGCTGGATCGCTGACCCCGGAGGGATGGAGCCATGCCCTGTGGCAGGAGCGTGGGGCGATCGGCGACTGGTTCGCGACCTGCGGCAAGCAGAACGCCAAGTGGCTTCTCGGAAGCCAGCCACAGGCGAACCTTCAACCGATCTGGGATCTCGCTGCCGAGCATGGGACGATGCCGGCCGCGGTGCACCTCATTGCGGCTGCGGTCCTGGCGTTCGACCCGGGCCCGAAGTCTGTGCAGGCGCTCGACCTACTCATGAAGGCACATGCCACTGCGCCCGCGATGAGTCGATGCGCTGTCGCGTTCGGAGTCGCGAACGTTCGCCTTCACTCCAAGTACCCGGCGCTTCGGCTCGTCACGCCCGTCTGCCGAGAGTCAGGAGCGTCGTGAACGCGGTCTTCGACCCCTTGGCAGCGTCCAAGCGGATCGCCGACGACTATGTGCGCTATCTGCGGACGACCTTCTCGCCGGACGACCCGCTGTTGCGCGACGACTTCGACCGGGAACTCGGTGACGGATCACGCCTGGCCCGGGGTCCGATCCTTCAGGCGTCGGCGCCGTACAAGACCGGTGGCACCATCGCTGACCTCATCGGAGACGGTGTGTTGTCGCAGCAACTGCGACGTCTCGGCTCGGCCGGGCTCGGGCTTGACCGACCCTTGTACGTTCATCAGGAGAAGGCGATTCGCAGGCTGGCGGAGGGGCGCAACGTCATCGTTGCCACCGGGACCGGGTCCGGCAAGACCGAGGCGTTCTTGCTGCCTATCCTCGACTCGCTGTTGCGCGAGCGGGAAGCCGGAACCTTGGACAAGCCCGGGGTGCGGGCGCTGCTGCTCTACCCCATGAACGCGCTCGCCAATGATCAGCTGGGTCGGCTCCGCGAGCTGCTCGTCGCCTTTCCCGAGGTCACGTTCGGGCGTTATGTCGGCGACACCGAGTACACGCTGGGCAAGGGAAGGGCGGCACACCGCAGGCTCTTCGGTGCCGACCCGATGCCGAATGAGCTGGTCTCTCGTGACGTGATGCAGGAGCGCCCGCCCCACATCCTCCTGACGAACTTCGCCATGCTGGAGTACCTGCTGTTGCGACCGTTCGAAGCAGCGTTCTTCGACGGCCCGACCGGTGAGCATTGGCGGTTCGTGGTGCTCGACGAGATACACGTGTACGACGGGGCCAAAGGCGCGGAGATGGCGATGCTCATGCGGCGGGTGCGCGACCGCGTCTGCGGCAGTGAAACGGGTCGGCTCCGTTGCATCGGTACGTCGGCCACGCTCGGCAAGGGCCGAGAAGACGCCCCGCGACTCATCGAGTTCGGCGGGAACATCTTCGCCGAGCCATTCGAGTGGGTCGAGGACGACCCTGCGCGTCAGGACATCGTCGAAGCAGAGCGCGACGACCTCGTTCACTCGCCGGCGAGTTGGTTCTTCCCAGAGCAGCGGCTCGTCGAGCTCCGAGACGCCTTTCGAACCGGGCAGTCGTGTAGCTCGCTTGCGACCCAGTTCGGCGACGTCGCCGGCATGCCGTCTCCCGAACCCGGGGAGTCCTCGACGATGTGGCTCGGCCGCGCCTTCGCCAGCGAGACCCATGTGGTCGCACTACAAACTGCCCTGCGTCAGGGTTCGCTCGACATCGACGCCGCGGCCGCGGCAGTTATGGCCGGCGACGATCGACCGACGAAACTCGCAGCGCTGGTGGATATCTGCGTCGGCTCTCACCTTCCTGGCACGAACCGGCCTCTACTCCCAGCGCGATGGCACTTTCTCCTGCGAGCACTCGAGGGTGCCTTTGCTTGTTTCGCTACCTGCCATCCCGATGGCGAGACCCGGCTTCTTCTGAGTCGGCACGCGGAATGCCCTGCTTGTCGGTTGACCGGTCACCGTTCCGCCATGTTCGAGGTCGGGGTCTGTCGACGATGCGGGGTGCCGCACCTCGTGGGGAAAATCGACGCGGAGAAGAACGAGCCAAAGCGCTTCACCTCCCTGCCCATGACCGAGCAGCTACCGGTGAATCTCGTGTTCGTCTCCGCCCTCGAAGCAGCAGGCGACGCCGAAGACGAAGATGAGTCGACGTCTGCCGCCGATGCTGCCGCCTCCGCTCATGATCGTTGGCGGTTGTGTGTGGGCTGCGGATCGATCGACCGTCGCGACGACCCGTCCTGCGGATGCGGTGGGGAGGTCTTTGACGTCGTAGATGTGCGACCGGCGAACCCCGAGCAGCCGCTTCGTTCGTGCATCGTTTGCACTGCCCGAACCAGCGGTGCCGGGATCATCCGACGCTTCCTCACGGGCGCTGACGCTCCGGTGGCGGTTATCGCGACGAGCCTTTATCAGGAACTCCCACCGTCGCCGCCACCGCCATCGGATGACGAGTGGACGACGGCGGTTCGGGTCGGTGACGGGCGGAAGCTGTTGTCGTTTGCCGACAGCCGTCAGGACGCGGCGTTCTTTGCTCCGTACTTGGAACGCACGTACAACAGGGCATTACAGCGGCGGCTGCTGTGGGAGACGATCCAGAAGCGACGCGACCTTGGCCGCATTCGACCGGGCGAGCTGTATGTGCCGTTGGCCAATGCCGCGAGGGATAACGCAGTCGTCGACGCGCGCGACCGAAGCGTTGCCGATCAAGCACGTGACTGGGTTCACGCCGAGCTGCTGAGCACGGACCGACAACAGGGCCTCGAGGGCGTCGGGCTGGTCGAGGTCAGCGTGTCTGTGCCACCGGGGCTGAACGTGCCGGAGCAACTCTCATCCAAGATCGGGCTCGAGAGCGACGAGGCCCTCGATCTGATTCGGATACTCCTCGGGAGCCTGATCACGCGGCGAGCGGTCACGCGGGACGACCTCGTCGACTACGAAGACCCGATCTTCGGCGGTTATCCGTTGACGTCGGTGCGATTGATGGGGAGCGCGAACAAGATCATCTCCTGGATCCCCAGCAAGAAGGGTGCGACGAACCAGCGCGTCACCTACCTGCAGCGCGTGCTCGATGCGTGCGGGTCGGATGCCTCGGTGGTCGAGTTGCTCGAACTGATGTGGACCAAATGGCTGACTGGGCCAGCTTCGCCCTGGCGTGACGTGCTCGTCGCGGCAAACGACTCCAAGTCCGGTGTGCTGCATCGCCTTGACGCCAACGCCATCGAATTCGAACCGATATCGGCCGACCACCAACCGATGCGTTGCAGCCGATGCCGCCAAACATGGTGGCGAGCCGTTCGCGGTATCTGCCCCGGTGTTCGGTGCGACGGTGTGGTGCGACCCATCGAGTCAGGCGATGACGACAACCACTATCGGCGCCTGTACACGTCGATGAGCTACATCGGACAGCGTGTCGAGGAGCACACTGCCCAGCTCTCCTCGGATCTCGCAAGGCAGCGTCAGCAGGAGTTCATCGACGGCCAGATCAACGTGCTGTCGTGCTCGACGACGTTCGAGCTGGGTGTCGATGTCGGAGAAGTAGTCGCAGTCCTGATGCGAAACGTCCCACCATCGCCCGCCAACTACGTGCAACGCGCCGGCCGAGCCGGCCGCCGAGCAGGATCCCCGGCATTGGTGGTGACGTTCGCCCAGCGGCGAAGCCACGACCTGCACTTCTTCGACGAGCCCTTTGCCATGATCGATGGGAACGTCGCCGCACCCATCCTTGAAATCGAGAACCCCCACATCGTGCGCCGACACTTGAATGCCATCGCCTTCTCAGCGTCCGAACGCCGCACGCTCAGCGACCACTTTCCGGATGGTCACAAACGGGTGGCTGACTTCATCTTCCCCGAGGTCGGCGCCCCATCCGATGAGATGACGGCGTGGCTTCGTGGCCACCCCATGGACGTGGGCGACGCGGTCGGCAGGGTCTGCCCGGGCGGCCTCTTCGAGCATGAAGAAATCAATCTCAGTCAATGGCGGTGGCTCGACGGGCTCGATGGTGACCCCGCGACTCCTGGCATGGGACGGTTGCTTGTCGCAGAACGTCGAATCCGACAGGACGTCCTCGAACTCGAGGAGACCGAGGCTGAACTGGCGAGCGCGAAGAAGTACGGCCCTGCGGGCGCGGTGAAGCGCGTCCGCGAGACCCTCGTCCGGCAGAACTCGGTTCAGTTCCTCGCCCAGAAGGGCGTGCTGCCGAAGTACGGGTTTCCGGTCGACGTCGTATCGCTCCGCCTCCCGAATGAGCCCAACCTCGACCTTGATCGAGACCTCGAGATGGCGATCGTCGAGTTCGCGCCAGGGGCGGAGGTCGTCGCAGACAAGCGGCTGTGGAGGTCGATCGGGATCGAGCGGCCCTCCGGTCTCGACTTCATCGTGAAGAAGTGGCGAGAGTGCGGCTCCTGCGGTGCGCTCAGGACCTGGCTGGCCGATGCGGTCGACCTACCGGAATGCAAGGTGTGTGGCTCCGCAGATCTGAAGGGTGCCGGCTCGTTCCTTCATCCGATCTTCGGATTCGTGGGTGAGCTGATGAAAAGGCCACCCGGCGATGCTCGGCCGGTGCGCCAGGGCTATCGCCAATACTTCTGGCTCTGTTGTCGTTTCCGTGGGTTGCTGGGTTGGGTATCCGCGGGTGCACCC
>CAZVVS010000063.1:0-16880 GCA_964630585.1 uncultured Gordonia sp. | reverse complement strand
CGCATCGTCGAGTGGCTCGTCGACAAGTTCAAGGCCAGCTCGGGCATCGACCTGACCAAGGACAAGATGGCCATGCAGCGGCTGCGCGAGGCTGCGGAGAAGGCGAAGATCGAACTCTCCGCGTCGCAGAGCACGTCGATCAACCTGCCCTACATCACGGTTGACGCCGACAAGAACCCGCTGTTCCTCGACGAGCAGCTGACGCGCAGCGAGTTCCAGAAGATCACCAACGATCTGCTGGAGCGCACCCGCGCACCGTTCCAGGCGGTCATCGCCGACGCCGGTATCTCCGTCGGGGATATCGACCACGTGGTGCTCGTCGGCGGCTCGACCCGCATGCCCGCAGTCACCGAGCTCGTCAAGGAGCTGACCGGCGGCCAGGAGCCCAACAAGGGCGTCAACCCCGACGAGGTCGTCGCGGTCGGCGCGGCCCTGCTGGCCGGCGTGCTGCGCGGCGAGGTCAAGGACGTGCTGTTGCTCGACGTGACCCCGCTGAGCCTGGGCATCGAGACCAAGGGTGGCGTGATGCACAAGCTGATCGAGCGCAACACCACGATCCCGACTAAGCGGAGCGAGACCTACACGACTGCCGAGGACAACCAGCCGTCGGTGCAGATCCAGGTCTACCAGGGTGAGCGCGAGATCGCGTCGCACAACAAGCTGCTCGGATCTTTCGAGCTCGGCGGGATCGCCCCTGCCCCGCAGGGCGTCCCGCAGATCGAGGTGACCTTCGACATCGACGCCAACGGCATCGTGCACGTCACCGCGAAGGACAAGGGCACCGGCAAGGAGAACAGCATCCGCATCCAGGACGGTTCGGGACTCTCCAAGGAGGAGATCGACCGGATGGTCAAGGACGCCGAGGCCCACGCCGAGGAGGACCGCAAGCGCCGCGAGGAGGCCGAGACCCGCAACCAGGCGGAGTCGCTGGTCAACCAGACGCAGAAGTTCCTCGCCGACAACGACGACAAGGTGCCGGCCGACGTGAAGTCGAAGGTGGAGGGCGCAGTCGAGGAGGCCAAGAAGGCTCTCGACGGCAACGACACCGCGACCATCAAGACCGCGATCGAGAACCTGTCCTCGGTGTCGCAGGAGCTTGGCCAGGCGATCTACGCCGCCAGCGCGGCGGAGTCCGCGGCTTCTGCCGGTGACGCCGGTGCTGCGGCGGCTGACGACGACGTCGTCGACGCCGAGGTCGTGGACGAGGGCGAGGGCGAGAACAAGTGACCGAGAACGCCGCCAACGGCCCGGATGGGCCCGAGTCGGACGTGACCGAAGCCGCTGCGGCGGGGGCCAGCGCCCCCGCCGCAGCGGACGGTGCGACGGCCGACGTCGACGAGGTCGCCGAGCTCACCGCCGCCCTGCAGCGCGAGCGGGCCCAGTTCACCAACTACAAGCGCCGCTCCGACGAGGAGATGGCCTCCAAGGTGTCGCTGGGCAAGCAGCTCGTGATCGAGCAGCTGCTGCCGGTCATCGACGACCTCGACCGTGCCCGCGAGCACGGCGACCTGGAGTCCGGACCGCTGCGCGCGGTGTCGGACAAGCTGCTCGCCACGCTCACCGCGCAGGGGCTCGCCGCATTCGGCGCCCCCGGCGACCCGTTCGACCCGGAACGCCACGAAGCCGTCCAGAACGACGGCTCGGGTGACAACCCGGTCATCGGGCAGGTCTACCGGGTCGGCTACCGGGTCGGCGACCGCGTGATCCGCCACGCGATGGTCACCGTCACCGACGGTGGTGCGGGCGAACCCGCCGACGGGTGAGGCGCGCGGAAACGACCGATCACATGACGACGACGACAAAGGAGGTGACGTCGCATGGCTCCCCAGCGTGAATGGCTGGAGAAAGATTTCTACAAAGAGCTCGGCGTCTCTTCCGACGCTTCGGCCAACGACATACGCAAGGCGTATCGGAAGTTGGCCAACGAGCTGCATCCGGACAAGAACCCGGGCGACACCGCTGCTGAGGAGCGCTTCAAGCGCGTCTCGGAGGCCAACAGCGTCCTCTCTGATCCGGAGAAGAAGAAGGACTACGACGAGACCCGGGCGATGTTCGCTGGCGGCCGCTTTCGCGGCGGCAGCGGCTTCCCGGGCGGTTTCGGAGGCGGAGGAGGTGCTGGCGGTACCACCTACACCACCGGCGGGGATTTCAACCTCGACGACCTGTTCGGTGGCGGTGGGGACGCCGGTGGCGGCCTCGGCGACCTTCTCGGCGGGATGTTCGGCGGGGGCGGCGGAGGCCGTTCCTCGTCGCGCGGCACCGCCAGCCGACCGCGCCGTGGCCAGGACCTCGAGACCGAGACGACACTCTCGTTCCGCGACGCGGCCAAGGGCACGACGGTCAGCATGCGGGTCACCAGCCCGTCGCCGTGCACCACGTGCCACGGCAGCGGTGCCAAGCCGGGCACGAGCCCGCACGTGTGCAGCCGCTGCAACGGCACGGGTTTCGTGTCTCGCAACCAGGGCGCGTTCGGGTTCAGTGAACCCTGTCGCGACTGTCAGGGCACCGGATCGATCATCGACGACCCATGTCCGGACTGCCACGGCAACGGTGTCCAGGTGCGGCCGCGCAACATCAACGTGCGGATCCCGGTGGGCGTCGAGGACGGCCAGCGGATCCGGCTGGCAGGCCAAGGCGAGGCGGGAATGCGCGGTGCGCCGTCGGGCGACCTGTATGTGACCGTCCATGTCACCGGCGACAAGCTGTTCACCCGCAGCGGCAATGACCTGAAGGTCGAATTGCCGGTGAGCTTCTCCGAGCTCGTGCTGGGTGCGACGGTGTCGGTGCCGACGCTCGACGGAACGGTCGGGGTCAAGATTCCGCCGAACACCGCCGACGGCCGCACCCTGCGCGTTCGCGGGCGGGGTGTGCCCAAGCGTGCCGGCGGGGCCGGCGACCTCCTCGTCACCGTCAAGGTGGCGGTGCCCACGACGCTCGACGACCAGGCCGTCGAGGAGCTGAAGGCCTACGCCGACGCCGAGAAGGCATCGGGGTACGACCCGCGGGCCGGATGGGGGAAGTGAGTCATGACCCCGGCATCGAGGAAACCGGGTCAGGGCCCGGAGCCCTCGGGGCGGACTGAGGACCGGGCGACCTACGTCATCTCAGTGGCCGCCGAGTTGTCGGGGATGCATGCGCAGACCCTGCGCACCTATGACCGACTGGGTTTGGTGACGCCCGCCCGCACGAGTGGGGGCGGGCGTCGCTATTCCAGCAGCGACGTCGAACTGCTGCGCGAGATCCAGCGCCTCTCCCAGGAAGAGGGGGTCAACCTCGCCGGGATCAAGCGCATCATCGAGCTGACGCGTGAGGTCGATGAACTGCGCGCCCGCATCGACGAGGCGTCCCGGCGCCCCGGCGGAGAGCCCGACCGGTCCGGCAGCACTACCGCGCTCGTGGTGTGGCAACCGCGAAGGGGTCGGCGCTCGCCGTAATCAGTGACTCGTCCTGATAGCCTCAAGGCTCTGGGCCGTCCGAGAAGGGGCTTTCCGTGGCACATGTGATGGGCATCGCGATTGTCGACGGCCAAATCGCCTCCGTCGTGCGCGACGACGTCGACGCCGTGGTCGCCACCAATACGGTCGACCTCGCGGACGAGTCGCCGGCCACGATCGTCGCAACCGTCGACGATCTTGTGTCCTCGGTGCCGTTCGAGGTGTCGCGGATCGGACTCGTGGCCGCTGACCCCGACCTCGTCAACGCTCTCCGCGGTGCGTTGGCCCCTGCGCCGACGCGGCCCGACTGGTACGCGGCGGTCTCCGTCGATGTGCTCGACACGGCCATCGGACAACTGGCCCGCACCGATCCGGCGCTCAACGCCGACCGCGCCGGTACCGGCTCGGTCGCCGTGGTCAACCTCGACGACTACACCGCCCCGACTGCGGGCATCCCGATCATGACCGTCGACCCGCGCTCGGGCGCGGTCACCGGTGTCGCCGCGTGGCAGCCCGGGTTCGACGAGCCGACGGCCGTACTCGACCCGAGTGGTGCGGCAAACGTGGCCGGGGCGATCTCGGCGATCCCCGGCAGCGAATCCATCAGCCACGTCGTCTTCACCGGAAGCGGAGCCGACGTGCCCGGCGTGCACGCGGCCTTCGAACAGGCCTTGGGCCGCCCGGTGGTGGTCGCTGCGCAACCACGGTTCGCGATAGCCGGGGCCGCGGCGGGTATTGCGCGAGCGGGGTCTCCGTCGGCGTCTGGATCGTTCGCGGTCGCGCCCGTTCCATCGAGTTCCTTTGCGGCGCAACCGCAGCCGTCGGGAACCTTTGCCGCCTACCCGGCCGTCACTCCGACCGGTGGTGACGAGAGCACGACGATGATCGTCGAGTCACCTGCCGCGCCCGGCTATGCCTACGGCGGTGGGGACGGCGGTTACCGCAACGACGCACCCCCCGGTGAAGGCGGCGACGACCACGTCGGCCCTGCGCCTGTGACACGCACACCGGCGGACCGTCGGAACCGGCGCCGGTGGTGGCTGGTCGGCGGCACGGTCGTGGCCGGCATGCTCATTCTCGGCGGCGCGATCGCGGCGGTGCTCCTCTCGACGGGGACTGCGCAGCGCGTCGTCGGCGTCACGACGGTCTCGGTGACGACGGAGACCGCGACGCACACTGTGACGCGTACGAAGACGCAGACGACCACCGACGTGCACACGGTGACGCCGCCGACGGAGACCAAGACGGTCACCAAGACGTCGACCCGCCCGCCGACCACGGTCACCGAGACCGCGACCGTGACGGAATACCCCGATGGCGAAGAGGGGCAGAGCGGCGAGGGCGCGCCCTAGGGCACCGGTCCCGATGCGCCGGGGCGAACCGCGTCAGATTGCGTCGTGTTCCATCCGACTGGCGCGGGCACCCTCGATAATGAGTCGGCGCTCGGTGTTGACGACCATCTGTGGCGATCCCGCGATCAGCACTTTGCGGGTGTCCCAATGCCCCGGTGCGTCTTCCGCGTCGTGGAGCACGGCGCCGGCGAGGGTGCCGATCAGGTGGCGGAACCCGAGGTCGCCGGGCGCGGCGACGGCGCGCAACCACCACGGGTCGGTGGATTCCTCACTCACCGCGGTGACCGTCAACCACGGGTTCATCGCAGCCATGCGCTGAAGCGACGTGAGTTCGTAGAGCTGGCCCGGATAACGGGCGCCGTAATACAAGTGCACCGGCGGATTCGAGACGTTGGCGCACAATTCCATCAGGAGAGCCTTCATCGGTGCCAGCCCGGTGCCGCCGGCGATCATCGTCGTCGGCGTCTCCGGGTCGACCGTCATCGTCCCGTGGTGCTGCGCAATCGACCACACGTCGCCCAGCGCGGACTCGGTGACGATGGACTTGCTGACGGTGCCGCCGGGCACGGCTTTGACGTGGAACTCGAGCTGACGCTCGGGATTGGCGGGAATCGACGGGGAGAGCATCCGCCATTCGCGCGGCCATTGGGGGATTTGTACTTCGACGTACTGGCCGGGCAGGTAGTCCAACGGCGCTTCGGTGACGAGACGGATGACCGTGTTGTCGCGGTTGATCTGGAACTTCTCGACGATCCTGGCCCGCGTCACGGCCGGCCCGGTGGCATTCTCGGCCGCCTGACTCATCACCCCCGTGATCAGTCCCATGGTTTGGTCGACGGCGGCGGCGACGTCAGGCGTCCAGTCCGGGCCCAGCATCATCGCCGATTCGACGACGAGGGCGCGATGCGCCAGGTCGTAGTGTTCGGCGGTGACGCCGTACTTGCGGTGGTCGCGGCCCAGTTGGGCGAGCACTTCGATGGCCTCGTCGTGCCCGGTGGGCTCGGGGGCCACCTCCAGTACGAGATCGACGACGTGGTGGAACCCGGAGGCGGCGTTGGCCAGTGAGGCTGGGAACAGGTCGCGCATCGAGGGGTCGAGGGTGAACAGGCGGGTGAAGTAGGACCGCGTGAAGCGCTCGGGATCGTCGGCGATGAGCTTGCGCAGGCGCGCCAGCGCGGTGCGTGTCTCCTCAGCCAATTGGCGATCCTCTCGATAACGGTTCAGACCGTCAAATCCTACGCTGCGCGCGACCGGTGCCGGTGGACGCCAACGTCCCGGCGGCGTTGAATGCTATTATAGCGATATCACTACGTGAGGAGTCGTCATGTTGAGGAAGGCGTTCCGGATCAATGGGTTCATCGCCCTGGCGGTGATTCTCGTCTTGATCATCGGCTCGATTGCCGTCGCCATTGCCGCGATGTTCGCTGTTGCGGACTCGGGTGACACCGGGCCGGTCGTGGTGGTGGTACTCGCCGGATTCGTGCTGTTCGTTGCGCTGATGGCGATGACCGGCCTCACCGTCGTCGACCCCAACGAGGCCCGTGTCGTCCAGTTCTTCGGACGCTACATCGGCTCGGTCAGCGAGCCGGGCTTCCACTTCGTCGTGCCGCTGTCGACTCGGCGCGCGATCACTCTGCGTGTGCGCAACTTCGAAACCCAGCGGCTCAAGGTCAATGACGCCGACGGCAACCCGGTCGAGATCGCGGCGGTCGTCGTCTACCGCGTCGTCGACAGCTACCAGGCGGCTTTCGCCGTCGACGACTACGAGGAGTACGTCGAGACCCAGTCCGAGGCGGCCGTCCGTCACCTGGCCACGACGCACCCCTACGACGCGCACGACGCCGGGCGAACCTCACTGCGCGACGGTGCCCGCGTCGCCGAGGAACTGACCGAGGAGCTGTCCGAGCGCACTGCGATGGCCGGCATCGAGGTCATCGAGGCGCGCATCACCCATCTCGCCTACGCGCCGGAGATCGCCCAGGCGATGCTCGTCCGACAGCAGGCCGCGCAGGTCGTCGCCGCGCGCCAACGCATCGTCGAAGGTGCCGTCGGCATGGTCGGACTGGCCCTCGACGGCCTGCGGCAGCAGGGTCTCGTCGAACTCGACGAGGAGCGGCGCGCCGTCATGGTGTCCAACCTGCTGACGGTGCTGTGCGCCGACCGTGCCACCCAGCCCGTCGTCAACGTGGGATCGCTCTACTCCTGATGGCTTCCTCGGCGTCGTCGGATCCCGGTGTCGGGCCGGGACGGTCCAAGCGCGAGCCGAAGAAGGTGCTGCTGCGCTTGGACCCCGACGTGTATGCGGCCGTTGCGACCTGGGCCGCAGATGACCTGCGCAGCGTCAACGGACAGCTGGAGTTCGCGCTGCGGATGGCACTGAAGCAGGCTGGCCGCTCGCCCCACTAGGGCGTGGGCGCAATACGGCCGGACCGAGGAACTCGCAGACCTGCAACGCCAGGGCGATGTCGAGACGGTCGTGCGATCGCGTGCTTGCCAATGCCTTGTCGACGCGGTACTTGACGGTGTTGCGGTGCAGGTTCAGCTGTTCGGCGGTGTGCAGATGGCTCTCGCCGGTGGCATAGAACGTGCGCATGGTCTGGCGCAGGACCGCGGCGTTCTCGGTGTCGTCGGCGAGGCTGCCGAGCACCTCGCCAACCCATGCCCCGGTGGAGTCGAGGTTCACCGCGAGCAGCGAGGTGAGCGCGATCCCCCGGTCACCGAATCCGACGACGCTCGCGCGCGAGGCGTGTTGCATCGTCACCACCTCGTACGCGGCGATGGCCTGTTCGTGTGTCCGGCGAAAGCCCGGCAGTCCAGCCCCGGGGAGCCCGACGGCGACGTGCCGCGACCCCGGCAGGTCCAGGGCGGCGCGCAGTGCGCCGGTGTCGAGGGCGGGCGGGTGCTCGCCCAGCGGGATCCAGGCCCACAGCGTCTCGCGGTCGACGGCGGTCGAGATGATGGGACCCTGCGCACCCATCGCGGCAGCCACCTCCGAAGCCGTGGTCTCCATGGCAGCCGGGGTGGCCGGCCGGTCGGCGTCGGACCAGATCACCGCGGCGACGTGGGACTGGTCGAGCCGGTATCGGGTCTGCGCCTCGAACGCGGCCGTGTCGGCGGTGGGGTCGCCCAGAAGCCCGTGGATGAGGGCCGAATGGATGTTGGCCGCTGCACCGAGCCACAGGTTGCGCTCGGACTCATAGACCTCGAAGACGTAGATCGAGATCCAATCGATGTAGGCCCAGACCAGTGCGGTGCTGTGTTTGAGGACCTCGACGGTCAGGTCGCGCGGGTGACCGAGGGCCTCGACGAGCGGGTAGAACTCGTTGAGCAGGTCGTGCTGGCCCATGTGGTAGGCGCGCACCAGCGAGTTCGACGGCACGCCGCGCTGGGCCAGCCGCCGCGCGTACTCCACCGCTGCCGACGGTGGTTGCAGCTGGCTAATCGGGACGGAGTTGGCCAAGCCGTAGAGGATTGTCGTGACGTTGGACTCGACACTGTCCCAGAGTGAATCGAGCAGTACCGGGTCGTTGTCGAGGCCCTCGATCTCGCGGGCCATCACAGCGGCGAGGCCGGTGGTCAGCTCGTGGAGTCGCTTCTGCAGCTCGGTCGCCACCTGTGCCACCGCCGCCACGGCCTGTGGGGAGGCGGGCGGCGGTGGTCGCGGCGTGCGTCGCACTCAGGCGGACCCTTCGGGGATGTGGGCGTGGCGCAGGGCGCGTTTCGCGGCGTTGAATCCGCACATCCCGTGGATCCCGGCGCCGGGCGGAGTCGATTGCGAGCACAGGTACACCCCGTCGATCCCGGTGGCGTACGGGTCGATGCCGAAGCGCGGCCGCAGCACCATCTGCAGACCGTCGTTGGCGCCGCCGATGATGTCGCCCATGACGTAATTCGGGTTGTAGGCGGCCAAGTCGGTGGCGTTCATCGACCGCTTGTGCACGATGATGTCGCGGAACCCGGGGGCGAACCGCTCGATCTGGCGGATGACCAGTTCGGTGGCATCGCCGTCGAATCCGGGCGGCACGTGGGCGTAAGTCCACAGCGGGTTGATCGATCCGGACGACCGGCTCGGATCGGCCAGGTACTGCTGGCCGACGAGGACGAACGGGTTGTCGACGAGGGTGCCGGCGATCCGGGCGCGTTCGGTCGCCGCGATCTCCTCGAAGGTCCCGCCGAGATGGACCGTGCCGGCTTTGCGGCTGTCGGGATTGGTCCACGGGACGTCGCCGTCGATCGCGAAATCGACCTTGAACGCCGCCGAACCGACACGGAAGTTGCGGTAGGCGCGCGCGACGCGGCCGGGCAGTTCGTCGCCATAGATCGCCAGCACCTGCTCCGGGGTCAGGTCGAGCATGACGATGTCGGCGTCGGGGATGTCGGCGCGGCTGCGGACATGGGTGTCGGTGGCGATGGTGACGTCGTAGTCGCCGAGGGTGTCGACGAGGGCCTGGGTGATCGCACCGGATCCGCCCTTGGCGACGACCCATCCGTAGCGGTGCCCGCCGGCCAGCACCATCAGGCCTAACGATGCCGTCAGCGGGCGGTCGAAGCGGGTGAAGGCGTGCGCCGCCGCCCCGCCGTAGGCTGCCCGCGCGGTGTCGGTCTTGAGGTAGCGCCCGACGACACTGGCGGGCAGGACCGCGCGGGGACCGAAGGCCGCCAGGCGGAACGGGTGGCTCGGGATGCTGATCACCGGGCCGAGGAGGTCGGCGGACAGGTCGTCGAAATTCGCGGCAAGATCGCCGACGAGGCGCTTCCAGCGCTTGCCGTCGGCGCCCATCCCGTCGGCGGTGCGCTGCACCGACTGGTAGATCACCCCGGCTCGTCCGTCGTCGAGGGGGTGGGCGCAATCGACCTCCGGGTAGCACCACGACAGGCCGTAGCGCTCCAGGTCGACGGCCTTCCAGAACGGCGACCCGACGCCCAGCGGGTGCACCGCCGAGCAATAGTCGTTGATCAGACCCGGATACCCGGCTTCGCCGGAACGGGCGCCACCGCCGACGGTGGACTTGGCCTCCAGGATGGTGACCGACACACCGTTGCGGGCGAGGTGCAGGGCGGCGGCGAGCCCGTTGGGCCCGCCGCCGACCACTACCGCCGTTGTCACCGCAGCGCACCCGAGGGGCTATCAGCGCGCCACGTCACGGTGCGCGGGACCAGGCCGTTGGGCAGCCACGGCTGGGAGTCCGCGGAGTCGCTGACCAGCCACGTTCCGCGCTCGATGACACCTAGAGATGCGTCGATCAACTTGTACTCCTGGTAGTTGCGGTGGATGGGTTGTGATTCTACCCATGCCACGAGGAACTCACCGGGGGCAAAATTGCATCGCGACTGCAGGGCGCGGATCAGATCTTCGTTGTGGAAGTGCCCGTCGCCGAAGTTGAATGCCACGATCGAGTTGCAGGCGAACTCCGCCTCACGGAAGCGGTACTCGCCCTCGCGGTCGCCGACCTCGTTGAGCAGCACCGACATCAGGCCGGGGCCCTGGCTGTGCATCGACCGCCAGCCGGTGGTCAGCGAGAGCACGACCTCGGCCACATCCTCGGGGTAGCCGGCCGTCTGAAGCTGCGTGATGATGTTCGGCGACGGCCGCACCACGCACTCCTCGAGCTTGCGCTCCGCGGCGGGAGTGATGGCCCACTGCGCCGACGCCCAGTTGCCGGCGTACTGGCGCATCGACGGCAGGAACGACACCAGGTCGGGTCGCAGATTGCCCAGGATCGGGAAGAACACCAGGCCGGCCGCGATGAGCACGATCGCCCAGACGTGCGTGACGTCTCCCAGGATCCAGAAGCCCTCGGTGTTGCCGAAGCCCAGGAAGAGGAAGACCGTCGTGTAGGCGAACAGCGCGTTCCATTCCAGCGGCACGGCCAGCGGGAACGTCGACAGGATGAACAGGTGGAAGCACACCATCAGCAGGACGGCGATCAGCGCCACCGTCTTGTTGGCCACGAAGAGCAGCACCAGCGGGGTGATGATCTCGACGATTGTGCCCAGGCCGTGCGCCATGAAGTGGGCCAGGCCCGAGGGCTGCAGGTCGTCGGGGAAGTTGCGGTAGTGCGCCCGCTTGAGGCCTTTGCTCAGCACCCACGGCGTGTTGGACAGCATCGGCGGCACGACCTTGCCGAAGTGCTTGCCGATCTTCGAGACGCCCGCGCCGACCCACACGGTCACGATGAGCAGCTTTAGCGCGATGATCATGTCGACCAGGCCCAGCGCCGGGGCGAGGGCGAAGAACAGCATCGCGGGCATGTACTGCTCGGGGCGGGTGGCGATGAACGCGACCTTGTCGCGCAGGCCCAGCAGGACCAGGAAGCCCAGGATCGGCCAGAACAGCGTCGGGTTCACCAGGTCGTAGTCGGCGAAGCTGGCATCGACGTCGGTGCCGGTCACACGGGGGGCGAACAGGGCGACGACGACGGTGACGAGGACAGCGGCGTAGATGAGCACGTCGATGATGGTGCGCCGGTCACCGCGGGTGAAGGGCACCGTGTTCGGCCATGGTGGGAGCCGGATGGTCTCCGGGCGCAACCAGCACTTGAAGCCGCTCGTCATGGGCGCGAAGTGTCCGGCCAACGGGCCCCACGAGCCGGCGAGGCCCAGCGTCTCCAGCAGCACGGTCCACAGCACCAGCTTTTGGTAGACGATCGGCTGGTCCCACCACGTCCCGACGTCGAACACGCCGAAACCACTGGTCAACGTGGCGATTGTGACGCCGATGCCGATGTAGAGCACCAGCACTTTGACGATGTAGATGAGCGGCAGCATCTTGGGCGTGCCGAAGCCGTCTTCCGCCCAGAACCGGGACGTGACTTTGATGCGCTCGAGATAGGGCCGGTCCATGAAGGTGGCCGGGTCGACGTCGGGGAGGACGCCTTCTTTGAATCCCATCGTTGGTGCTCCTTTGCGGGTGGGACGGGTTCTGCGGGTGGGTCTAGGCGGAATGGGCCACGGAACGGGCCCGGGTTCGCAGGGTGGGCTTGTCGATCTTCCCGACCGGGTTGCGGGGCAGGTCGTCGACAACGGTGACCGACACGGGCAGTTTCGACCGCGTCAGCCGACTCGACAGGTGGTCGAGGAGTTCTTCGCCGGTGACAGTGGCGTCGGGGTAGGCGACGACGTAGGCGACCGGCACCTCGCCGTACACGTCGTCGGGACGGCCGACGACGGCTGCTTCGAGCACCGCGCTGTGCTGTGCGAGCGCGTTCTCGATCTCCTTGGGGTACAGGTTCTCGCCGCCGCGAATGATCATGTCCTTCAGCCGGTCCACGAGCGTCAGGTACCCGTCGTCGTCGAGCATCCCGACGTCGCCGGTGTGCAGCCATCCGTCGCGAACAGTCCGCGCCGTCTCGGCCGGCAGATTCAGGTAGCCGTGCATGACGCTTGGGCCGGCGATGACCACTTCACCCGCGATTCCGGCGGGCAGGGGGGCGCCGTCATCGTCGACGATGGCGATCCGCTGCCCGGGCAGGGCCGGGCCGACGGTCCCGGGCTTGCGCTGCCCGTGCAGCGGGTTGCACGCCGACGCGCAGGTGCCCTCGGTGAGGCCGTAGCCCTCCAGGATGGGTAGGCCCAGCACGTCCTGCGCCTTGGCGAGTAGCTCCCGGGAGATGGGGGCCGCCCCGCAGATGGCGAAGCGCAGCGACGACAGGTCCGCGTGCGGCGGCATCGAGGAGACGAGGATCGCGTAGATGGTCGGTACGGCCGAGAAGTAGGTGGGGCGCAGGCGGGCGACGTCGTCGAAGAACCGCGATACCGAGAAGCTGCCGGTGATGGAGAGCTGGCCACCGGCGAGGACCGGGGCGAGAAAGCTCACCGCGATCGCGTTGACGTGGAACAACGGCAGGATCAACAGTGCGTGGTCGGCGGCCGAGAGATCGCTGTTCGCGCCGATCGCCGATCCCATGTACTGGAGGTTGGCGTGCGTGAGCTCGACGCCCTTGGGGACGCCGGTGGAACCGGACGTGTAGATCAGCAGGGCGATGTCGTCGGGGACCGGCTCGGCGGGCGGTTGCCACGCCGGATCGGGGTCGACGGCAAGATCGTCGACGGCCAGCGTGGGCCGTGCAAGTTCGGGCTGGAGACGGTCGACGACGACGAGAGCCGCGTCGCAGTCATCGATCTGACGCTTGGCCTCGGGGAGGAGGAACGCAGGGTTGACCGGCGTCGCGGTGGCGCGCAGGCGCCAAGCAGCCATCATCGCGACGAGGAGTTCGACGCGGTTGGGCAACCACGCTGCCACGACCGAGCCGGCGGTGACTCCGAGGCGTTCGAACTGCGCGGCGGCGGCGTCGACGCGAGCGGCGAACTGTGCGTACGACAATTCGGTGGTGTCGTCGCGGACGCATGGCCGCTCGCCGCGATCGGTGAGGTTCCAGGCGTAGTAGCCGACAACTGACATGACTGGGATCACTTTCCATACAGGGTGTGATCCCCGACACTAATCCGACACAATGCACATATCTACGTCCTGTGGGGATGAACCTTCAGGCGTATTTTGTGCTTGGAGCACAGTCGCATAGTTACTGTCAGGCTGTTGTGTGAAGTGGAACAGCAGGTTTAGCCGAAATCGATGCCGCGATTGCCGAACAACTGCCCGCTCTGGCGCTGGCCGTTGTAGATCTGCCACCGGTAGTTGGTGCACATGATGGTGCGCCCCTTGCTATCGGTCACCTTGCGCCCGCTCTCCGCGCCGCTGCACGGCTGCCCCAACTCCGGGGTCGCCGCGGTAGCCGTGGACACCGGTAGGACGACAGCGGTGGTCACGGCAACGGCCGCGGCCACGAGCCGCGAGTGTGTTCGAACGCTCGCCATGCCATGACCGTAGCGGGTGGCGCATCGATCGCGGTAATCAATCCGCCTGGGAACTTCCCAAGAATCACCCGCGTGTCGGCTGGCAATCTCTCAAGTTGTCGTTCCGTCCGTCTGTCAGTTCGGTGCCTTGGCCTTGATGTTCTTGATCATCTCTTCGGTGACCTGGGTCGCGGTCGAGGTGTTCGCGTAGTTGCACCAGCTGCCGAACACCACGATGTTCCGGTAGGCCTGCATGTCGTGGCTGCAGTTCCAGCTCTCCCCGGGGAAGCCCACCGTCCAGAACACCTTGCCCTCTTCGCTGGCGCCCGGCTTGGTCGACCGGGCGTCTTTGCCAGCCGCGCCGCCGGTCACGCGAAATGAGGTGCAGTCCGGGTTGTTGACCGCAGAGCTGATCTTCGACACCGCCGCGATCGCCGCGCTCGCGTCCTCGAAAACCGCGGCCTTGGCCTGTGCGTAGACCGCGTAGGTCTTGGTGTTGCCGGTGTTCGTGTAGTTGTAGCGCGCCAGCGCGACGGCGGGTCCGAAGACCGCCTCGTTGTAGGGCTCGACGACGTATTCGCAGCCGGTGGGGATGGTCGGGGCGGCGGCGGTCAGCCCGGTGCCCGGTTCAGGGCTGGTCTTGATGAGGTGTTGCAGTCCGGCGGACTCGATCTGCGCCTCGGTGGGCAGGATCGAGGCTGGCGGGATGCGCAGGGGAGTCTGCGCCGTCGTCGTCGTAGTCGTGGTGCTGGTACCTGCCGCGCCGTCCTGTGCGTCGTCCTTGCCGTTCAGCAGGAGGAATCCGCCGATCCCGCCGGCACCGAGAAGCAGGACGATCGCACCGATGAGGGCCAGGATCTTGCCGTTGCCCCAACCCTCCTTCGCGTCGGGATAGGTCCCCGGTGCCGGGTACTGGCCCGCGGGGTACTGCGCGGGCGGGTGTTGACCGGTCGGGTATTGCCCTGCTGGGTATTGGCCGGCGGGGTACTGCGCGGGCGGGTATTGCCCTGCTGGGTATTGGCCGACCGGGGCTGCACCCGGTGGCGGGTAAGCGCCGGGCGCCGGGTTCGCGCCGGTGGGTGCGGTTGCGCCGGTTGCCGGGTAGGCCGCACCTGCGGAGTACGTCCCCGGTGCGGGGTAGGTCGCCCCCGGGGGAGTCGGGTACATCGGTGACGCGGCGGGCTGTCCCGTCGTCGGTTCGGTCGGTGCCTGTCCGGTCGACGCCTGCGCGGTCGGCACTTGATCGGTCGGCGTCGGTACCGTCGGCGACGGGGCAGCCGGAGGCTGGAATGACTGGTCGTACGGCGACGCGGACTGTGCATCGGTGGGAGGCTTCTCCACCGATGTCGGCTCCTGCGGCGGCTGCGCGCGCTCGGCAGGGTTGGGCACGTTGGGATCCTGGCCGGGGACGGTGGGATCGTCGGTCACAGTGGCCTCCTTGAGCGGGCCTGCGTGTGTGTCGTGGACGCACATCGTTGGACGGGCACCGCGAATCCTATCGCGGGGCCGGTGTCGGCCGCGGAACGGCGAGGGTTGACCGTGCTCGGTGGGCGTGGCCGAGATGAAGTGACGTCGGGGTGAACCGGGGTATAAATGGGACATGAACACTGCCTTGTGGATTGCCGCGATCGTGCTAGCGCTCGTCTTCCTTTTTGCCGGCGCGGCCAAACTCACCCAGTCCAAGGAGAAGCTCGCCGCGTCCGGCATGGGGTGGACCGAGGACTTCGACCCACAGGTGATCAAGGGCATCGGGTTGCTGGAGGTGCTCGGCGCCATCGGTCTCGTCGTTCCCGCCTGGACGAACATCCTTCCCGGATTGGTGCCGTGGGCGGCCACCGGCATCGCGATCGTCATGCTCGGCGCGATCGTCACACATGCCCGTCGTAAAGAGTGGCCGCTAATCGGCGGCAACATCGTGCTGCTGGCGGTAGCCGTGTTCGTCATGTGGGGCCGGTTCTCGTCTCAATACGCCTTCTAGGCCCAAGCGCACCCGCAACGCGTGATTTGCCCTCACGGCTTCTGAGGGCCGTGTCGTCGCTGGCGATGACAGGCCGTCGGGTCACCTGCCGAGCGCGATCAATACGCCGCCTCGTAGGCTTTGGGGTGACAATCTCGCCTTTCCCGAGGAGAAGCATGACCTCGCACCGCACTCGCGCGCGCATCGGCGCCGCGGTCCTGGCCGTCGCAGCCACGCTGGGCGTCGTCGTCGGTGTCGGCCCCGCGTCGGCTGACGGGACCCGCGTCTACCCGATGAAGAACTGCGAACAGATCAGCCCCAACCTCGTTGACTGGCCCTATGACCCCAACCGGGTCATCGTCGATCAGTTCGGTGCCAAGACCGTCATCTGGTTCGAGTACCGCAGCCTCTGGTACCACCACGGCTACGCGTCGGACACGAAGCTGGAATGGCGCAACCTGCGGACCGGGCAGCACGGCACGAAGAACGCGTGGAGCCACGTCTACCCGTTGGAGGCCCAGCCGCAGCGGTTCACCTTCCCGACGTCGAAGCTGGGGTCCGGGCCGGTGAAGCTCACGTTCACCACGGTCAACACCAACATGTTCTGGTCCATGCCGGCGTTCACATGTACTGCGACGGTGCAGATTCTCTGACTTCTCTGACCGAGCGCTGAGAGCCTGCTGAGCAGGTGCTTGAGAGGTCCTTGGCGGGGTTCAATTCGGACATTTCCTTTCTTACGCTGGATGGGTGACTACCCGCTCGCCTGATGGGAGGAACGAAATGAATCCGCATGTAATCGCTACCCGCCTCGGCGTCGTCGCGCTGGCCGCGGCGACGGCCGGCGTCCTCGCGGTAGGCGCCGGTTCGGCCCATGCCGACGGTGTCTATCCGTTGACGAGTTGTCTCGCGGCGAGTCCCAACATCGTCGACATGCCCTACAACCCGACTCGTGTCATCGTCGCCGAGTACGCGGGCGACACCTACTTGACCACCGAGTTCAACAGCGTGTGGGTCGGAATGGGCTACCAGTCGTCAATGCGCCTGGACTACCGCAACCTCCGCACCGGCCAGCGCGGCACGCGCTTCTCCACTCGAAACGTTTCACCGCCCTACACCGGGACGCACGTATTCACGATCCGCACCTCACAACTGGGCCGCGGGCCGGTGCGCCTGACGCTGGCGACGACCAACCGCAACGCCCTGATCTCCATCCCGGCGCCGACCTGTACGACGGTGATCACAGTCCGCTAGCTCGGCCAAGCGCAACAGCTACCGATCCCAACGACAGCGGCGAATTCGGGGGGTCGTTGCGACACTCGCCTATGTTCCGTCTGTGATTAGATC
>CAZVVS010000062.1:0-16885 GCA_964630585.1 uncultured Gordonia sp. | reverse complement strand
AAGGGTTCGAGCCCTTCGCTCACGTGCATCCCCGCTGGCGCGCCGAGCTCGACGACGTCCTCGACGCCAACGGGTTCAATGTCCTCACCACCGACCGTGACGTGTTCCGCCGATGCCACATCCTGGTCGTCGACAACTCGTCGATCGGGCCAGAGTTCATGTCGCTCGACCGTCCGGTCGTATGGTTGAACTCGCCCGACTACCGGCGCGACGTCCATCACGGCGGCCGGTTCTGGAACTGGACCGAAGGCATCCGCCAGATCGACGGCCCCGACGCGCTGCTGAGCCTCAACCTGTGGGATGTCATCGCCGACGACCCGGCCCCGCGACGCAAGATCGTCGAGTCGGTGTACGCCTACACGGACGGCAGTCAGGCCGCCCGTGCCGCGTCCTTCATAGAGCAACTCCTCGCAGGGCAGTAGGGTTCACGACCATGACCAGAACCTACGCCTGCGAACGGTTCGCGTCGATCAGCGACATCTACGACGCCGCCTGTGGCTGCGACCTGACCGTCGACGTCGACGACACGTTCGTCGCCAACTGGCTCGACGTCGCCTCTGACCTGCTCGCCAACCTGTCCGGCGGGGTGGTCTCCGGGCGCTGCCTGCGCACCGTCCGCCCAGTGTGGCGCGGATCGTGTGGCCCGGCGTCGTTCGACTGGACGACTCGGTTCGGTGGGCTCGAAACCATCCCACTGCGCGGCCCGAACGTCGACATCGTCGAGATCCTGATCGACGGCGCTGTCGTCGCCGCCTCCGACTACAAGCTGCTCGACGGGTCGTTCCTGCTGCGCATCGGTAGCGAATGGCCGAAGGTGAACGACCTGCGCCGCGACGACTCGCAGGCCAACACGTTCTCGATCACGTACCGGTTCAACCCGGCGGTCGACACCCTCACCTTCCTCGCCTGTGTCGAGTTGACGTGCGAACTGATCAAGGATGCCCGCGGGAAGCCGTCCGGCCTGCCGCGCGGCGTCACCCAGGCTTCGATCCAGGGGGCGACGGTGCAGGTCGCGAACCGAGCGCAGGCGTTGCGCGACGGTGACGAGCAGATCCCGGTCGTCGCCCGCTGGATGTCGGTGTACGCGCCGGACGGCCCGAACTCGGTGTCCGGTGTGTGGTCCCCGGAGATCGACCAGGACTGGTTCCTCGTCGAGGAATCAGGGCCATCCGGGTCGTGAAGCGCTCCGGCCCGATCCAGCGCCGCACCCCGCTCGCCCGCGCCACCACCCCGATGCGTCGGTCGGCGATGAAGGCCCACCCGGCGTCCCGGTCGAACGCGACAGTGCGAGAGATGGCGGTGCGCCGCACCGCCGGCCGCTGCGTGTTGTGCCGCGACGCCGCCGATCACGCCCACCACCGCAAGATGCGGTCACAGGGCGGCCCGGACGAGGTCGAGAACCTGATCCCGGTCTGCCCCGCTTGCCACGAGCAGATCCATCATCACCCCGAATGGGCATACCTGCACCGGCTACTGATCCGATCGACGGACCCGATCGTCGAATGGTCCGCCGGCGACTGGCTGCTCACCCCTCCCCCACCCCGGAAGGACCACCACCCCGAGCAACGATGACAAAGGCGCCGGCCGCGCGTGAAGATGCCCGTGTTCTCGCTCAACATGAAAGGACACGAACATGTCGACGAACCTCGCTGGCAACGTCTGCATCGGCCAGTTGAACGCCTGCATCGTCCGGGTGGCCTCCCTCGATTCCGACTGCACCCCCACCGGTGGCGCCGATTCGGGCATCGTCACCTCTGCCCTCGCGACGATGACCGCCGAGCCGGACATCGAGGAGGGCACCAAGTTCGAGCCGAAGAACGCGTGTGGCGACACGCTGTTCACCTACGAGACGGACCCGCGCATCAAGCGGTACAACATCTCGGGCGAGTTCTACTTCTTCGACTACGAGATGATGCTCGCCCTGTTCGGCGGCACCCTCATCCTCGGCGTCGCTGCCGGCCCGTTCGCCGGCAAGGTGATCGGCTGGGCCGCCCCGAAGTACACCGCGGCGACCCGCAACGGCGTGTACCTCGAGGTGATCACGCAGAACGTCGCGCAGGGCGCAGGCGACTGCCAGGACTCCGCCGGTGCCGCCGGCCACCCCGCCTACACCGGCCACATCTTCGGCAAGTGCCGTCTCGTGCCCGGTTCGCGCTCCTTCGAGAGCGACGTCGCCCGCGTCACGTTCTCGGGCACGGCGACCAACAACCCGCTGCTCACGAACGGGCCGTGGAACGACTGGCCGGGCGCCGGGTACATCCCCGACAGCCCGTATGCGCTGGCCGGCTACTCGGCCGCCCAGTACGCGACGATCGCGTCCGCGGTCCGCTGCGGGTGGCAAACTCTGCCCAGCGGTTCCTGACCTGACGGCGGTCCGCGCCGCACAGAGAACTTCGACACCCCGCCCACCTCCTCGGGCGGGGTGTCGCCTTTCCCGGCTCGACCCGCGTAGCATCCGGTCATGCTTCCCGCCCTCGACTGCACCCCCTCCGAGGTGGTGTGCTGCCCGACGTTCTACGACATCGGCTACCACATCCTCACCCGGGCCTTCGCTGCCGTGCAGCCGTGCTCGGCCCCGTCACCGTGCGAAACGGTGTGGCACACCTATGTGACGATCGGCGATGGCGACGACGGGGTCATGGACGCCCTGTCGGTCGCGTTGATGGGCGTCGGGCCGTCGTCGAAGTCGCAGGACACCGGCCGGCTCAGTCCGATCATGCAGATCAAAGCCGACTACCGGGTGCGGCTCCTCGACTCGGGCTGGCCGATGGTGCATGAGGACGACGGGGTCATCGTGCAGCCGGACCCGGCCGAGCAGAACGCTCTCGCTCGCCACTCGTACGCCCGCGGGGAAGCCCTCTACCGCGGCCTGTTGAACGACGTCGTCAACGGCACCATCCTGCCGACTGGGATGGCCTGCTCGGCGACGACGATCGACCGGCTCCTCCCGTTGAAGCCGGCGGGCGGCACCGTCGGCTGGTACACGACCATCTCGCTCACCCTCGCGCTCGGGAGCACCCCATGACCGTCCGCTCATACGGCCATACCGGGCCCGGCGGTGAGGCGCGTTGCGTGATCTCAATGTCGGCCCAGTCGAAGATCGCGAAGTCGCTCGCCGACGCGTCGGCACGACGGATGAAGGAGCAGCTCGGCCGGATCGGCGCGGATGCCGTCGAGATCGCCGAAGCCTCAGCGCTGCGCCTCTACCAGCCGCGTCCCGCCGACCGGCGCAACAAGGCGACCGCCGGCGTGCCGCTGCACGGGTCGTTCCGATCGAAGGTCGAAGAACATGGCGGGCGCGGGTTCCCGCTGCGGGTCGTCCTCTACTCGGAAGCGGCACCGGTGAAGGTTCATTCGCTCAACTCGGGCGCCGCCCCGCACATCATCACCCCGTCGAGGCAGTTCCTCAAGTTCCCCGGCTCCGAAGCCCGCTACCAAGGGTTCGGCCGGGGCGGCAAACGGACGCTGCGCACCATGCAGGCCAGACAGGGGGTCTCCCGCGTCCCGTCGTCGCAGCGGTTCACTCAGCATTCCGACGCGGCGTCATACCTGGGTGGGGTGATGGTGAAGGCCCGCAAGGTGAACCATCCGGGCATCGCCCCGTCCTACTTCATGGAACTGGCGCTCGAGCGCGCCTTCGAGCACGCCACCCGTCGCCAGGTCACCCTCGACCGTTCCTGATACTGGCGTCCGCTCCACATATCAGGTATGGTGCGCCCATGCCCAAGAAGATCCTCAACCTCGACGAGATGCTCGACGACGAACCCGCCGAGCCCGTCCACACCCGCCCCTTCCGTCTGTTCGGTCGCGACTGGACGCTCGTCTGCGACATGAACGCCTTCGCTGTCGCCGAGATGATGACCGGTGATGCCGGCGGGATCGTCCGCTTCATCGACTCGCTGATCCTCGAGGAGGAACGGATCGCGTTCCGCACAGCCCTCGCCTCGAAGCCGTTGAGCGCCGAACGGCTGAACAAGATCATGGACAAGATGATCGAGGCGGCCGTCGAACCGCACCCTACGACGCCGCCCTCCGCATCCTCGCGCACGGGGCGGAACCAGACGTCTGTGCGGAAGTCCGCGGCAGGTTCTTCGCGCAAACCGGCAGGACGCTGACCGGGGTCTCCTACGGCCAGTGGATCGACATGGTGTGGGCGCACATCCTGTCGGGCGCGTCGGCAATGATGTCGCCCCACGACTTCCGTGAGATCATGAAAGCCCACTTCCGGTACGGCGAAACGCGCACCGTCGACGAGGTGGTTGCCGCTCACGAAGCCCGCGACAAGGCCCGCGACCGCAACGGCGGCGGGGCGTCGAAGACCCCACCGGAGATGGGCCCGGCAGCTTCGAGCGCCCTGCTCGAGCAGGCGCGCAAGATGATGAACCTCGCCGGGGCGAACCCCGCAGGGTAGCATCCCGACCATGTCCGATGCCGATGGCGCAACCGTCCTGGAGGTTGACCTTTCGGCCGCGTCGATCGCGAAGTTGACGAAGGCGATCTCGGACGCTGTCGCCCAGGGCGGCGCCCAAGGCTGGCAGAAGACCGCTGCTGCCGCTGCGACCGCCGGGAAGAAGGCCGGGAAGACCTTTGCCGACGAATGGGCCCATGCGTTCAAGGCGAACTCCGACCAGATCCAGCGCGCCCTCAACTCGGTCATCGACAAGACGAAGACCCATCCGGGCATGTCGGCCCTCGATTCGCAGCAGACCCGGGCGCTCTCCTACCAGATCGCCGACCTGCACAGGCTGTCGGCGGCGATCATCGACCCGAAGATCATCAAGGCGATGGCCGCCGAAGGTGACGGGGTGCTGCGCGCCTTCCTCGAAGGGGTGAAGAAGCAGTCATCAGCCGCCTGGCTGTCGGTGCAGCAGTTGACGAACCGCATCAACCAGGAGTCCCGGGAACGCACCGCGACGATCAAAGCGGACGGCGCGCTCGCAGCGAAGGTCGAAGCGAACTCGGGTCGGCTCGTGTCGATCGAAGCCCGCAAGAACGCCGACATCCTCACCCGTCAGGCGCGTGTCGCCGGCGAGATGCAGTTGAACGACGCGAAGACCACATCGAAGCTGATGGTCGACCAGGAGCGTGCCGCCAGCGCGATGAGGGTTGCGTCACGCAAAGCGGCGATGAAGATGCTCGTCGACATGGAACGGCTCGGGGTCTCCGCAGTGAAAGGTCTGGCGTCGACGACGACGTCGGTGCTGTCACGGATGGCGTCGTCGACGGCGTCGCTGTTCCATCGTTCGAACTCTGACGTCACCTCCGGGCTGTCGGCCGCGTACGACAAGCGGGAGCGGATCATGCGGTCCTCGTTCTCGCAGCAGGAGGGGATCATGCGCCGGTCGGCGGAACGACAGGCGATGCAGATGGACGCGATGCGCCGTCAGACCTCGACCGGAGTGATGGGCGCGATCACTGGCCGCGGGATCGGCATGGGGCTCGGAGCGCTCGTCGGCGGCATCGGCGTCATCTCGTGGCTCAAGTCCGGGTACACCGAAGCGATCAACCTGAACGAGCAGTTGAACAAGACTCGGGTCGTGTTCGGGGCGATGTCGGATGATGTGATCGCGTTCGCATCGAACTCAGTGAACGCGCTCGGCGCGACGAAGGCCGAGACGCTGACGGCGGCGGCGACGTTCGGCAACCTGTTCCGATCGGTGAAGCTGTCCGAGCAGCAGTCGGCGGGGATGTCGACGACGCTCGTGCAGTTGGCTTCCGACCTGTCGTCGTTCAACAACGTCCCGATCGGGGACGTGTTCGACGCCCTGCGCTCCGGGCTCGTCGGCGAACAGGAACCGCTCCGACGACTCGGCGTCAACCTGAACGAGATGACGCTCAAGGCGAAGGCGTTGGAACTCGGCCTGTCGGACGGCAAGTCGGTCCTCGACGCGAACGCCAAAGCCCAGGCCGCCTACGCGCTCATCATGGAGCAGACCACCCTCGCGCAGGGCGACTTCGCTCGCACCATGTACGAAGGCGCGAACGCGCAACGACGCGCCGGGAAGGCCGCCCAGGAACTCGCCGCCTCGATCATGGGCAAACTGCGCCCGGCGATGACCGCGATGATGAACGGCGCTGTCGTCGTGTTCACCGGGCTCACCGCGCTGCTGACCGACCAGACGAACCCGGCACTCCATGTGCTCCAGCGCGTCCTCGGCGGTGTCGCTGTCGGGATGGGCGCGATCATCGCAATGAAGGGCGCGGTCGAGGTGATCCGCCTGCTCGGCGTAGCGTTCAAGATGGCGCTCGGCCCGATGGGGCTGGTGCTGATCGCGGCCGGCGCGATCGGCGGTGCGGTGTCGTTGATGATGGACCGGTCGGCGGCCTTCCGTGAAACCGTCGGCCGTCTCGGCGCGAAGTTGAGGGAGGTCGGCGGGATCATCCACCGCGCCCTCCAGCCGGTGCTCGACCGGGTCAGCCGGTTCGTCGACGAACGCATCATCCCCGCGTTCGACCGGTTCGCGAACTTCGTCGGCGAGAACCTGATCGGAGCCCTGTCGGGGGCGGCACGGATGATCTCAGGCGCGTTCGGGTCGGCGATGCGAACCGTGGTGCCCCTCATCGAACGAGCCGGGGATTCGCTCGCCTCGCTGTTCTCGCGGATCGCCCCCTACCTCGAACCGGCGATCGCCGGGATGAAGGCGCTCGGCGCCGGGGTACGGGGGGCGTTCGGCGGGGATTTCAGTGGGCTCGGCTCCGGGCTGTCGCAGGCCGGCGCAGGGATTCTGTCGTCGTTGACGATGATCGCCGGCAGGGTCGGCGAGGCGCTCGCCCCGGTCGCGAAGAAAGTCGGCGAGTTCATCACCGGGCTGTTCTCGGGGCCGAACCTGAAACGGTACGCGAAGGCGATCCTCGGGTTCGTCGAGATGGTCGGCCGCCTGCTCGGCACGCTCGTCACCTCGCCGACGTTCCTCAAGGTCGTCGCCGGGATCGCTGCCGCCGCGGTGGTCATCGGGTTCAAGTTCGTCCAAGGGTTGATCGAAGGCGTGATCTCCAACCTGCCCGCCCTGTGGCGGATGGTCACCGACGCGCTCGCCACTGGGTTCGTTGCGGCGTTCAAGGCCGCCTGGCATCACATCATCCCGACGATCGGCATCATCCTCGCCTCGGCGTTCGTGGTGCCGAAGCTGTTCTCCCGGTTCGGCGGGGAGGCCGCGAACTCGTTCGTCTCCGGGGTGAAGACCAGGATGTCGACGGGCGTCACGCTCGCCCGATCGTTCTTCGACCCGAAGATTTTCGCCGCCCAGGCAACGAAGGCCGGACTCGACGCCAAGCTGGCCCTGTCGAACACGATCAAGTCGAACAACCGGATCCTCACCACCGCCGGCCAGGGTGCGATCAACGCGGTGATGAAGGGGTTCTACGTCTCCCCCGCCGAGATGAAGCGCGTCACCGGCGAACAGTCGAAGGCGTTGTCGACATTGAAAGGCCAGTTGGGTGAGGCCGGATATGCGGCGCTCGAGGCGCGGGCGAAGATGATCGCGTTCGCGAACGTGATGCGCGGCTGGAAGGGTGACATCACCGGCGTCCACTCCACCTTCACCACCCTCAGGGCCGAAGGCCAGTCGGCGTTCAAGGCGCTCGGCTCCGCGTTCGGCGACCTGTGGACCAGCATGAAGATCACCGCCGAGCGCGAAGGCATGTCGGTCGGCCAGGTGATGGGCATGGCGATCAAGGGCGGGGTGACAGCGGCACTCGCCGGGCTCGGCGGGTTCATGGCCGGGAAGGCCGAGGGGCAGGGCGGTGGTTCGGGGATCATGTCGGCGTTGACGGCCGGGTTGACCGGGTTCGCCGTGACCGGCAGCCCGATCGTCGGCGCTGTCGCCGCCGGGATGGGGTTGATCGGCGCAGCGTTCGGGCGGGCCTCGAAGGCGGCGGAGGAGTTCCGCGCCAAGGTCGTCGAACTCTCCAACGAAATGCGCGACGGACTGAACAAGGCAATCGAGGAAGGGGCTATCGGACTCGACGACCTGAGCGCCAAGACGATCGGGTTCCAGACCATCGGAGCGATCTCCGACATGAAAGCCTCGCTCGTGGAGGCGCTGGGCCCGACCGGACGTCAGTTGGTCGCCGACTTCTCGATCTCCGTCGAACGCGACCTCATCCCTGCGCTCGAAGCCGCCGGTTCTGACGGAGCGAAGGCGGTCGCCAACCTGTCGAACGCCTTCATCGACGCCGCCGTCCAGGCGGGCAAGGTGCCGGCTTCGGTGGCGAACGCGCTCAAGTACATCGCCCGACCCGGCGGCGCCAGCGCCAGCGACTTCACGGACGCGGCCCGACTGCGCGACGCCTCGGGCGGCAACACCGATGTCGAAAGGTGGATCAGGAACAACAGCGCCTTCGTCAAGAGCCTGCTCCAAGGGCAGGAGGCCCTCGCCGGCCAGGCCAAGGCGCTGTCTGCCGCGTCGCAGGATGCGCTCAACTACCGCAAGGCGATGATGACCCCCGGCGAGGCGTCGGCGGCGCGGATGGGGTTCGAATCGGTGGCCGATGCCGTCACCATCATCGCCGGCGGGATGTTCCGCTCGGGCAAGACGATCAAAGAGGTGAACGACTACCTCAAGACAGTCGGCCTGCCGCAGGTCGACGCGACCGGCACCGTGAAGTCGTACGTGGCCGCCGACGTCGCCGCCTCACAGGCCCTCGCCGCCCACGAGGCCCTCGTCCTCGCCTTGTCGCAGCCCTTGCCGACCCCAGGCGTGTCCGATTTCAAGCGGGCGTTCAGCGACGCCGTCCTCGCCGTCCAGTCGTCAGGCGAGACGCTCGCCGAGCTGCTCGCCAACCAGAACCTCTCCCCGCTCGCGCTCGAGGCGCAGAGGGTCCAGTTGAAGGACCAGGTCACGACCGCATGGTCGACCGCGGTGGCGGCAGGCATCAAGGACGGGTCGATCTCAACGCTGGACGAACTGAACGCCGTGCTGCTCCAGCTCGCCGGCGAAACGGCGGACGGCGGCGGCGCGGCCGGTGCGGCGTTCACGACCGAAATGCTCAACGCCCTCGGGCCCGGGTTCCGCAACCTGCTCGCCGCGCAGATGCACGACATCGGCATGGCGATCCCCGACGGTCTGCTCGCCGGCGTGCTCGACGGTCAGGGCAAGCTGTTCGGCTGGTTGAACATCTTCGACGACGAGATCGTGAAGACCGTCAAGGGCGGGTTGCAGATGAAGTCGCCGTCGAAGGTGATGCGCGGCATCGGCCGCAACGTCGCCGACAGCATGGCGCTCGGCATCCGCGAAGGCATGGACGGCGTAGCCGCTGTCGCCTCGCGCATGGCGTCGGTCACCGCCGGCGCGGCTTCGCTCCCGTCGGCTGGCGCTGGCGGCCGTCCTGCCGCTGGCGGGTATGGGACCTCGGTGACGAAGACGCAGACCAACACGAACAACATCTACCTGCCCACCGGCGACCCGCACGCGGCAGCCTTGGCGGTCGCCAATCGTCAAGCCTCCTCGCTGTGGGGCTAAGGTTCCGGCGATGAGCTACCACCAGGGGTTCCTCTACCTGACCGACCGGTACGGCAACCCGATCGAGGTCGTCAACGAGTTCCGCACCCGGGCCCGCATCCGCGCGGCGATCGCCGCCGGAACGAAACGCTACGGCCCACCCGACGCGGCCGGGGAATGCTCAGCCCTCGGCTTCGAACCATGCGCGATGGCGTCGAACGGCGCCGTGACCGCATGGAACGCGTTGAACACCGCGATCAACGCGTCCCCGTGGTGGACGGCCACCGCCGGCGACGACTCCTCCGAAGCGCTCGGGTTCTTCATCGAAGAATGGACCGGCCTCGACGGCGGGCATGTCACCCGCAGCCTGACGCCCCGCGGCAACTATCCACAGGGCGGGTTCGCGGGACTCCAATCGCAGGGGGCTCGGGTGATGGCGATCAACCTGATCGCCGTCGGCACCAGTGAACGCGGCCTCCAGCACCTGTTCCGCTGGTTGGAATCCACGCTTGCCGCCACCTGTGATCCGTACGAGACGCAGTCGTTGTGGTTGCGTGAGTTCTGCCCGGCCGGCACGACCGCCACCCAGCTCGAGGACGGGCTCGTCCGCCTCGACGAGGTGGTGATGGCCGCGGGGCCCACCTGGATCGAACCTCCCGTCGCTGACGCCGGCGGGTTCCTGCGCCGACTCTCCTTCACGTTGACCGCCGCCGATCCGTGCATGAAACGGGTCCCGTCGGCAGCGCAGTCGAACACCGCGACCTACGCCGTCGTCGGTTCGGCCACCCCTCAGGGTCCGGCTGGATGCTCCGCATACGAAGGATCGACGCAGCGGCACACCGTCGCGATCTCTGCTCCCGCATACGGGTCGGCGTCGGCGTCGATCCGCATCTGGTCGAACCCGCTACTCACCGGAGCGACCTACCACTACCTGCCCGCCCTGCGCATCGTCGGCCACCAGGACTCGGATGGGTTCGGGGCGTTCAGGCCGTGCAGCCAGCCGCGGCGCGGGTTACTGACCCTCGACCAGATCCCTTCCGGGTGGGAACTGTCGATCGACTGCTCGACGGCGAAGGTGCTCGCAAGAGACCTGGCCCGAGACCGCGAATGGTCCGACGGGTCGGTGTTCGTCCAGGCCAACGCCGACTACGATGGGTCATATGAGGGCGGGCGGCGTATCAACTTCGAACGCTGCTCCAACGGGTACATCACCGTCGAACCGGCGCTCGCCGGGACCTCCACCGTGTACTCCTCGCCGTACATGTCCGGCTGGAACACCGAGATCACCCCCACCTCCAAGTTCGGGTGCATCTGATGGCCGGCATCGGAGAGCCCGAAGAATACGAGGTGTCCCTCGAGAGCACCGAGTCCTTGAGGTCGCCATTCGGAGTGGACTTCCGTTCGGCCTCCCCCTATCGGACGCTTGCCTGGTCGTCGATCGACTGGCAGCGCGTCGAGAACGGGGTGTCGGTCGCCAAGGTGGTTGTCGGCAACGACGCCTGGGGTCGCACCCTGTGCCCCTTCCCGCTGCGAGCGTGGGACCTGGCGCTCGGCATCCGACGGAACGGGCTGCTCGTCTGGTGGGGCCCGATCATGGGATGGCGGTACAACCAGCGGGTTCACTCGTGGGAGATCGCAGCGAAGGACATCCTCCAGCTCGCCGCCCGCGCCTACATCCCGACGGACGCCACCTACACCAACCAGTACCCTGGGGTGCTCATCTCGGGAGTGGTCAACTCGCTGATGTCCTGCGCGTCGGCGGTGTTCGTCAACATGGACCCCGCCCTCGTCGACCCCGACAACTACGACACGGTCCTGCCGCTCGTGTCCCGCACCTATGCCGCGACCCAGCTCGTCCCCGGCCTCGAAGCCATCCTCGACGTCGTCGCCGAGATCGACGGGGTCGCCACCGCGGTCGCCGGATGGACGCATCTCGGCTACCGCTACGTCGACCCCCTGACGGTTGTCGCCGGCGGGACGCTGTCCGAGTCGACAACCGTCGACAGGCCGTCCATCGTCGTCGACGCCGAGAACTGCGCGACAACGGTGTGGGCGATCAACGGGTCGTTCGGCGGGACCGGCGTCGCCTACACCGTCGACGTCCTCGCGTACATGACGAACTACGACGACGCCACCCCCGCCTACCTGTCGGCCTACTCGGGCATCTGCCTCCAGTCGCGGGTGTCGGGCGACGGGCGGGACCTCGACGCCACCGCTCTCGCCAAGGGGTTCGCCGAGGCGATCGAGGTGATGAACCCGCACGTCACGATCGAACAGATTCAGCTCGCCCCGAACTTCGGACATCCCGCAACCCCCGGCATGGTCGACGGCGATGGCGGCTGGGTGAAGAACATCAACGACCTCGTCTGCGGCCGGTTCGTCGCCGACTGGAAGTTCGAGGACGACTGCCTGGTCGACATCCCGGTCTGCACCCCCTACTCGGACTGGGTGACCCACATCGGCAAGTTCTTCCGATCCCCCACCGTGAAGCATGTCCGTCTCGGCCAGTTGGATGTTCATGTCGAGAAGGGCGAGGATGGGGCGCTGGCCGAAACGATCCTGTCCTCGTGGAGGCCCGTCGCCCTGGCCGGTGACTCGTGACCGCCAACAACTTCACGTTCCGCATGATGCAGGACAAGATGGCTGAGGCTGGCCGACGCCTCGATCGGCTCGACAAACGCACCCCCTCATTCCTGTGGCGAACCTACACGCCGACCGTCACCGGCACCGTGTCCAACCCGAACCTTGGGGCATCCGGCGCGACCTACGGCCGCGACATCCGCGTCGGCGACACCGTCACCACCTGGGGCTCGGCGGCATGGGGTGGGGCCGGGATCGCGGCAGGATCGGGCGACTACCAGGTCAGCGTCCCCTTCCCGCGCACCTCAGCATCCGCCGGCACGAACCTGGTGCTCGGCTCGGCCGGCCTTTTCAACGGCGCCGCCACCTGGGCCTTCTTCACCGCGGTGATCATCACCGCGGGAACCTCCTACTTCAACATCGCCTACCAGGCCGCCTGGCCGACCGGCGCGTTGACGATGGTCGGGGCCGCGGCACCGTGGGCGTGGAACACTGCCGGGATGGTGCTCGCCTGGTCGATCCAGTACGAGGCTGCCGCCTACTGACGACAACCGGGCATTGGACCTGCTAGAACACCCCGCATGGGTATCTGCTCACAGGCCGTGGCCGATTCGACGGGTCGCATCTCGATCTACACGAGCAGCACTCGGCCGACTTCGGGCGCCGACTTCTACATCGGCAAGGTGATCTACGAGTCGGACACCGGCAAGTTCATGACCTGCACCTCGATCGCCGGGGCCGGAACATGGAAGGAGATCGTCGACGGAGAAGGCTGGACGAGCTACACCCCCACGGTCGCCGGCACCGGGTTCGCCGTTTCCGGCGGCACGATCTCCGGGTTCTACCGGACGATGATCAGCCACGTTGAGTTCATGGCCGCCTGGACGTTCGGTGCCGGCGACACCTCCGGCGCCGGGCCACTGACGATCAGCATGCCGGTCACGTCCGACAACACCGCGATCGGCGGCACCGGCATGACAGCCCTCGCTCTCGCCGGTGGGGGTGGATGGTTCTTCGACACCTCAACCTCCGCCTACTATCCGCTGATGCTGCTCCGCTCGAACAACACTAAGGTCGAACCGCGGGTCATCACCTACAACGGTGCCGCTGCCGGCACCGCCTACGCCACGCTCACCGGACTGACCTCAGCCATCCCTGTGGCACCCGCCACGGGCGACATCTACGCCATCTACGGCATGTGCTTCATCTGAGGTTGCGATCATGAACTACAGCGGAGTCGCCGGCCCGTCGGCAGAGAACGGGTGGAAGCAGATCAACGGGTCGCGGTGTCGCCGCCGGCCGACGTCGGCCCCGTACGACTGGGCGATCGTCCACACGTACACCTCAAGCCCCGGGTTCTTCCCGGTCGCGCGTGCGCAGCACACTGTGTCGCTGCCTTCGCTGCCGCCCGATTCGGCGCGAGTGTTCCAGTCCGGTAGCCCGACAACCGGATGGCTGTGGGAAACCCCGGACGGCAAACAGACCCTCGACCGGGCGAAGGCCCGGCCGTCGAACGTGCGCGGCACCATCCTGCGCACCGACGGCAACAACTTCCCGCTCAACCTCGGCGACCCGATGCCCTGGTGTTATGGCCCTGCCTACCAGGCGTTCACCGACGGGCTCGGCGGGTTCGTCGTCACCTGCGACCCGCGAACCACCACCACCAACTCGCAAGGCGGCGACGCCAACATCCGCGGCCTGTCGCTGTGCATCCCTGGAGGCCCCCAGTCGGACGAAGGCTGGAAGACCCCGCTCGCTGTCGCTCATCTCACCGGTGTGGCCGCCTGGCTGATCTGGTGCAACCGCGAGTTCGACATCCCGTTCGCCAAGCTGTCCGGCGTCGACATCCGCGCCAACCGACGAGGGTACGGCGGCCACCGTGACATCACCGCCGCCTTCGGCCCGCCCGGCGGCCACGGCGATCCCGGCGCGAACTTCCCGTGGGCGACCGTCGCCCGACTGATCACCAACCTGCAAGGAGGGGCCATGCTGCTCACCGTCGAAGGCGACATCGCCGCCTTCGTAGCCACCGGCAAGACCGTCACATGGATCGTCGATCCGCTCGAACTGTTCTGGCTGCAACAGAAGCATCTTCTCAACGGGTCGATCCACGTCACCCGTGACGAGCTGAGGAACCACTACATCCTCACTGGCCCCGCCCCCACCCCGGGGCTCGGCTCGAACCTGACGCCGGCGGACTTCGCCGGGCACATCCCGACGGCGTGACCCGATGTTGGCCCAGGTTGAACTTCCAACGTGGGTGGTCACGGCCGGCGGGATCCTCACCGCCGTCGCTCTGCTCTTTGGTGGCGCCGCCTTCGTTCGCGGCATCTCGATCAAGGCGTCCGTCGTGGCCCTCCAGTCAACCCTTGAGGCCGTCACCCAGGGCAACGAGGAGTTGCGCAAAGTCAATGACGACCTGCGCAAGGAGCTGACCGAAGCGAAGACGGCGCACGCCCGGCTCGAAGGGCAGATGCAGATCCTCACGTCGCATCTCGGCGAACAGATCGCCCAGGCTGTCGTCCGCGCCTTGCCGGACGCCGCCCGTGACCCCGGGGCCCGCACCCGCTCAACTGATGTTCCCCCAACAGGAAGGAAGCGCACATGAATGCCCTACTTGTCGTGATCGCCGTCACGGTGATCACGCTGTCGCCGGCGGTCGTGACGTTCATCGTCTCCACGGTCGCCCCGTGGGTGGTGGCCGCCCTCACCCACATCGACGCCCCCCCTCGAATGAAGCGGCTCGTCGGCGCTTTCGTCGCCGTCCTCGTCGGATTCGTCGTGAACCGCACGGTCGCCGACGGTTCCGCTGTCTTCTCGATCCAGGCTGCCGTCCTTGCCGTCCTCGCGTTCGTCGTGCAGCAGGTCTCGTACTCGGGCCTGTGGAAGCGTCTCAACCTGAACCGATGGCGGTGGCTACTGCCGGCCTTCGGCCTCTACAAGCCTTCCGCCCCGCCGTCGTGATCCGCCCGTTCTGGCCGCCCCTGCCGGTTCGCCGCACCCACTGTGCGGCACCGGCGGGGGTCGCCCCGTTTACAGACCGTTTGCGTACCTGTGGCGGGTCGTGTATGGTTCTCGGCATGGATGGAATCGACGTGACCCCCGAGAAGCTGGTGATGGTTTCGGCGCGCCGGCTCGACGACGTACTCGAACTCGCCCGCCTCGCCGTCGGCCGCCTCCCCCAGGACGACCCGCTGACCCGAGCGCTGGCCGGCGCCGTCGCCGAAACCCGCCTCACCGCGGTGGTGGAACCCTGATGGCCTGCAACTGCCACAAGAGCGCCCACCTCGAATCGGTGCGCCTCGCCCGCTCGCAGGCCGCCGGCCGGTACGGCTACCAGCTTCTCTCCTACGACGGCTGCACCACCATGCACCGCGGCGCCTACCAGGGGCTCACCCTGTACGTCGTCGGCCGCAACACCCCCGAGGAGGCGGTGTTCAACGGCCGCGAACTCGTCGAGGCGTCCAGCTACTCGAAGCAGGTGAAGCGCACCATCGAGGCGCTCGCCACCGGTGACGTCTGCGATCAGGCGGTCGTCGACGCGTTCGAAATCCCGCTGGCCGAGCGGCTCGCCATGTTCGCCGCCTTCTCGGAGAGCAGGAACGCGATCAACGCGTGACCCTCGAAGGCGTCGAGTAGCCGGCCGACTTCGGCTTCGGTGAGCGACTTCCACGAGCTGACGTCGCGGCGCAGCAGGTATTCGGCGAGGTCGATGCGCTCCTGTCGGGTGAGCCCGCACCCGTGGGCGCACAGAAACAGTTTGCGCCGCCGCGCGGCCGGTCCCTCACCCTGAGCGTCCATCCGCCTATCATCGCACGCCAGATGACACGGCACCACCACCCGGACGGCGAACTCGTCCTCGGAAACCTGATCGAAGCCGCCCACGGCCTCGACAGGACGTGGACGATCCGCGCCTCATGTGTCCGCTGGGCTGGCGACGACAAGCCCACCCCGTGGCAGGTCGACAACCGCTACCGACACCAGCTCGAGTCCGGCGAATGGCTCAAGGGACACGAGATGATCCGCATGGCGCTCATGGTCTGCGCCACCTGCCAGGCACACTACGACTGCGCCCGATACGCCGTCAACGGGCTGATGATGGCCGGCACGTGGGCGATGGGCATCTTCCAGCTCTCCTGGTTGCAGGATCGACCGGATGCACTCGACATCATCGACGAGGCCGAAACGTCCGGCGTCGACATGCACTCGATGGTCGAGATGCTGCGGGCGAAACAGAAATCGTGACAGCGTTCGACATAGCAGGTACGATCGCGCCATGACAATCATCAGCGCAATCGGCCCGGCCGCCCTCTCCGCAGGCACCTACTCGTCGGACGAACAGATCAAGCGGGCGAAGGTCGACGTGATCGGCTCCTCACCGAACGCGAAGGCCAAGCTGTACCAGTGGGTACCGGCAGGGCTCGGCGGTTGGGAGGAGGTCGACCGAATGACTCAGGCGACGATCGACCAGCGCGGCGAGATCGTCAAGTTCACCGGACGGTCCGAGATGCTGATCACGCAGATGGGCCTCAACCCCGAGGATGCCGAAGTCTCATGGACGGTCACAGCGAAGGGCTGCGACGGATGCCGCTGATCGCTCTGCTCATCCTGCTGTCGCTCGCCACCTACCGCGTCGGCCGGTTCATCATCCTCGACACCTTGATCGACACCCCGCGGCTGTGGTTGTACGGCAAGATCCTGTACCGGCCGACCGCGCTGCGACGCAAGCTGCACGAACTGCTGACGTGCGCGTACTGCGTCACGTTCTGGATCGCCGGGCTACTCGTCGGCGCAGTCGACCTGTTCTCCTCGGTCCCGCTGCCGTTCCTGATGTGGCCGGCCGCTGCCGCCGGGTCGTTCATCCC
>CAZVVS010000061.1:0-16891 GCA_964630585.1 uncultured Gordonia sp. | reverse complement strand
CGGCGATGTCGGCCAACTCCCCGCGCGACGGGCTCGCCCGCTTGACCTCGGCGATGACACCGATCCCCGGCTGGCGCAGGGCGGCCATGGCGTCACGCGGCGGCCGGGCCTGCGCGGACGCCTGCTTGATGGTCTGGTAGTCGACGGCCGCCTCCCGGGCGGCGACGTCGGCCTTGACGCCCTCGATGATCGAGTCGAGCACTGTCGGCTCTCCCACTGGCGTCTCACCTCCTCGGCGTGCCCGCGTCGCGGACCGCTTGCGTCTGCCGGAATCGAAAGGCTGTCTGCCGATCCCGCGCGATTGATTGAGTCACAGGGTAGCCGCGCCCGAACCGGGACCGTCGTGCGGGTCGGCCGTGCCGGGCTACTCGGTGGGGTCGACGCCGGTGTCGAGGCTGTCCCAGAGAATCCGCTCGCCCTCGGGCTGTCGGTCCGGCGCACTGCGATTCGGCTCCTCCGGCTGACCGTCGCGGGTCTGCGCCCGCTGCCGGCGCTCGTAGTCGGCGAAGACCTTGCGTTCCAATTCCTCGCGGCGCGCCGCCGGGGAACGATACTTCGACGACATGCCCGCGCCCCGCGCCGCCCGCAGCGCGAAAACCGCGCCGACGACGACGAAGGCCGCTCCGACCAGCACGATCACCGGCGCCCACGGGTTCACCGTCGTCAGCAGGACCCGGTAGCGAGGCGCAAGGTCGATGGCGCGGGCGGCGTAGTCACTGTTGACGGGGGTGCTCAACAACGAGATCGCGGGGATGGCGATCACGACGCCACCCAGGCCCAGCACGACGGCCACGATGCGAAGCGCCGTGCCGCGCAGCGACCACACGAGGGCCACCGCGGCGAGTAGCGCCAACGCGGCCGGCGTCAACCACGGGCTCCAATCCGAGCCCCTCACCTCGAATCGGCGCATCGGGGACAATCCGTCCTCGGCCTCGACGCGCGCCCACGTGAACCGGGATGCGATCCACAGGACCAGAGCACCCAGTGCGAGCAACACCGAAGCGATCGCCTTCTGCGCCACTCGGCTGGGCGGCGCGGCGTCCTCGCCGGCGGTATCGACTACCGCCGGGTCAGCACCTGCGGGGTCGTCGGTCACGACCGCTCCCCGCCCAGCGGGCGCATGGTCTCGGCTGCGGCCACCGCGTTGAGCACTGCGGTGGCCTTGTTGCGCGCCTCGTCGTACTCGTAGGTGGGCTGGCTGTCGGCGACGACGCCGGCGCCGGCCTGCACATAGGCCTTCCCGTCGGTGAGCAGTGCGGTGCGGATCGCGATCGCGGTGTCGGCATCGCCGGCGAAATCGAGGTAGCCGACGACCCCGCCGTAAAGGCCGCGCCGGGTGATCTCGTGCTCCTCGATCAGTTCCATCGCCCGGACCTTCGGTGCGCCGCTGAGGGTGCCCGCGGGGAAACAGGCGGTCACCGCGTCGAGCGCGGTCTTGTCCTCGCGCAAGCGCCCCGACACCGTGGACACGAGGTGCATGACGTGGCTGTAGCGCTCGACGTGGCTGTAGTCGCTGACCTTCACCGTCCCCGGTTGGCAGACGCGGCCGAGGTCGTTGCGGCTCAAGTCCACGAGCATCAGGTGCTCGGCGCGCTCCTTCTCGTCGGCGAGCAGGTCCTTGCCCAGCAGCACGTCATCCTCGTCGGTCTTGCCGCGCCAACGGGTGCCCGCGATCGGGTGGGTCGTGGCGGCACCGTCGGTGACGGTGACCAGCGCCTCCGGTGAGCTGCCGACGATGGTGACCGGGTGCTCGCCCGTGCCGACCGTGTCCGGCATCCGCAACAGGTACATGTACGGACTGGGATTGGTGGCACGCAGCACCCGGTAGACGTCGAGCGGCTCGGCCTCGGTCGTCATCTCGAAGCGCACCGATGGGACGACCTGGAAGGCCTCCCCCGCCTCGATCTCGCCGACCATGGCCTCCACAACCGCGCCGAACTCGGCGACGTCGCGCTGTGCGATGTAGTCGGGGTCCGGACGGTCGTACACGGCGACGGTCGACGGCGTCGGTGCCGCAAGGGCCTGCGTCATACGGTCGAGGCGGGCAACGGCATCGGCATAGGCGTCATCGACGTGCTCGTCGCTCCCGTCCCAGTTCACCGCGTTGGCGATGAGCGTGATCGTTCCCTCGTGGTGGTCGACGGCGGCCAAGTCGGTGGCCAGCAACAGGAACAGGTCTGGCAGGCCCAAGTCGTCGACGGTGGTCTCCGGCAGGCGCTCCAAACGGCGCACCATGTCGTAGGCCATGAACCCGACGAATCCGCCGGTCAAGGGAGGCATGTCCGGCAGCGGATCGGTGGCCAGCAGGCGCAGCGACGCGGCGAGCGCTTCCAGCGGATCACCGCCGACGGGGGCGCCGGCGGGCGTGGTGCCCCACCAGCTGGCCTCCCCGTCGACGACGGTCAGCGCAGCAGGCGACCCGGCGCCGATGAACGACCAGCGCGACCACGACCGGCCATTCTCCGCTGATTCCAGAAGAAAGGTCCCGGGGCGGTCGCCGGCGAGTTTGGCGTAGGCCGACAGCGGCGTCTCACCGTCGGCGAGGACGCGACGGGTCACCGGCACGACGCGGTGGTCGACGGCGAGCTCGCGGAACTGCTCGATCGTCGTCGTGGTCAGGTTGGCTTGTCGTCTCATCCGAGCGGCTCGCCCCCCACGCCCCACTGGGAGCGCGGTACCTCGGTGATGGTCACCCACACCGAGTCCGGGTTCTTACCGGTCGCCTTGGCATAGGCCTCGGTCACCGCGGCAATGGTCTCCCGCTTGACCGTGTCGGACAGGCCGGGAGTCTGGGAGATCTGGATCAGCGGCATGGCGCCTCACTTCTCAGAAGTCGGGTCGAAGAGTTCTTCGGTGTCGAAACAGCTGTGGTTGCCGGTGTGGCAGGCAGGCCCGGTCTGCTCGACGACGAGCAGCACGGTGTCACCGTCGCAGTCCAGGCGCACCGACCGCACGCGCTGCGTATGACCGCTGGTCTCGCCTTTGCGCCAATACTGCTGGCGCGAGCGCGAAAAGTAGGTGGCGTCGCCGGTCGCCAGGGTGCGGGCGAGTGCGGTGTCATCCATCCAGGCCTGCATGAGCACGATACCGGTGCCCTCCTCCAGCGCCACGGCGGCGACGAGGCCGTCGACGTTGCGCTTGAGCCGCGCGGCGATGGCAGGATCGAGCCGATCGTTCTGCGGTGCGGTCATGCGCGTGCCTCCATCCCGGTGGTCCGGACGGTGATCCCGGCGTCGGAAAGGGCGGTCTTCACCGCGCCGATCGTCAGCTCGCCGAAGTGGAACACCGATGCCGCGAGCACCGCGTCGGCGCCGGCGCGCACGGCTGGCGCGAAGTCCTCGACGCGGCCCGCGCCCCCACTCGCGATGACCGGGACGTCGACGATGGCGCGTACCGCAGTCAGCATGGCGATGTCGAAACCGGCCTTCGTCCCGTCGGCGTCCATCGAGTTGAGCAGGATCTCCCCCACTCCCAGGTCTTGGCCGCGGCGTGCCCATTCGAGCGCGTCGATCCCGGTGCCGCGGCGCCCGCCATGGGTGGTCACCTCCCACCCGGACGGCGTCGGTTCATTGCCGTCGGGAACCGTGCGAGCATCCACCGACAACACGATGCACTGCGAGCCGAACCGGCGGCTCATCTCCTGCAGCACCTCGGGGCGCGCGATGGCCGCCGTGTTGACACTCACCTTGTCCGCACCGGCACGCAGCATCGCGTCGACGTCGGACACCTCCCGGATGCCACCGCCGACGGTCAACGGGATGAAGATCTCGTCAGCCGTCCGCTTGACCACGTCGATCATCGTCGCGCGCCCAGCGCTGCTCGCCGTCACGTCGAGGAACGTCAACTCGTCGGCGCCCTCCTCGTTGTAGCGCGCCGCCAGCTCGACCGGGTCGCCGGCGTCGCGCAGGTTCTCGAAGTTGACGCCCTTGACCACCCGGCCGCCGTCGACGTCGAGGCACGGGATCACACGCACCGCCACACTCATCAGATCTCCCACTCCTGTCCGGTCACCGAGTCGATCAACTCGATCAACTCGCCGTGCACCCCCGGCGCGGCGGCGACGAGCGACGGCGACGATACCTTCCACTGCTCTCCGGCGACATCGGTCACGATGCCACCGGCCGCGCGCACCAACGCCGCACCGCCGACGTTGTCCCAGGCGTGGCTACCGAAGGTGATGGCTCCGTTGTACGTCCCGGCGGCGGTGAACGCGAGGTCGACGCCGGTACTGCCCGACATCCGCAGCCGTGCCGCCCGCCCGGACAGCGCCGACAGCACCTCGATCCGACGGGCGCCCGGGTAGCGGCCGCGGGCTCGCTCGTTGAACGCCCCGAACGCGATCACCGACTGGTGCAGCGTCATCGGCTCCAGCGTCGGCAAGTCCTGCCCGTTGCAGGTCAGCCCGCCGTCGGCGAAGCCGACGTAGCGCTCGTCGAGCAGCGGCAACCAGGTCAGACCGAGTACCGGCGCACCGTCGTCGCACAACCCGACCAGCATTCCCGCCATCGGGCTGCCGGTGGAGTAGTTGAACGTCCCGTCGACGGGGTCGACGACCCACACCAACCCCTCGTCGACGGGTGGCCCGCCGAACTCCTCGCCGTGGCACGGCAACCCGGTGCGGGTGGTCAGCTCGTCGCAGATGAACCGCTCCAAATCCAGGTCGACCTGGGTGGCGAAGTCGCGATCACCCTTGCCGACCACTCCGGCCGCACCGCGGTCGGCGCGGAAGCGGGGGCTCGCCGCCTCCAGGACCTCACCGGCGGTCTGCGCCAAGTCCCGCAGGTCGGAGGTGGGTGAAGAGGTGGACGGGGAGGCCATCAGCGCACCTCGCGCACCGCCGCGAGCGCCTCGGGCAGTGTGAAGCGGCCCGCGTAGAGGGCTTTGCCGATGATCGCACCCTCGACCCCGAGATGGGACAGGCCGGCGATCGCGGTGAGATCCGACAGCGCCGAGATGCCGCCGGAGGCGACGACGGGCGCGCCGGTGCGCCGCGCCACGTCACGCAGGAGGTCGAGGTTGGGACCGGTCAGCGTGCCGTCCTTGGAGACGTCGGTAACCACGTAGCGCGCGCACCCGTCGGCATCGAGGCGGGCCAGCGCCTCCCACAGGTCACCGCCCTCGGTGACCCAACCGCGGCCGCGCAACCGCCACGAATCCCCGTCGGCGGTGACGTCGAGCCCGACGGCGATCTTGTCGCCGTACTCGGCAATGGCCGATGCGCACCACTGCGGGTTCTCGATCGCCGCGGTCCCCAGGTTGACCCGGGTGCAGCCGGTGGCCAGCGCCGCGGCCAGCGAGTCGTCGTCGCGGATGCCGCCCGACAACTCGACGTCGACGTCGAGCTCGGCGATCACGTCGGCCAACAGCGCCCGGTTGTCCCCGCGCCCGAACGCCGCGTCGAGGTCGACCATGTGCACCCACTGCGCACCGTCGCGCTGCCAGGCCAGCGCCGCGTCGCGCGGTGAACCGTAGGACGTCTCGGTTCCGGCCGCGCCGCGCAGGAGGCGGACGGCCTGCCCGTCGGCGACGTCGACAGCGGGCAACAGTTGCAGTGCGGGGGCCATGAGCGGCGGGGTTCCTATCGGCTTGAGTGGGTTGGGCTGCAGCATTGGTGGGCTAGTCGGACGCAGGCGGGTCGGTCTGCTCGATGTGGCGCAAGTGCTCCACACGCTTGGCGACGCTGTTGACGTAGCGGTTGGCCATGAGACCGATGACCGCGACGGTGCCGACGATCGCGGCGATCGCGACGGCCAACGCCAGCCACCGGTGGACCAGCGATGCCGCCCAGATCAGCGGCAGCGAGACCACCAGCACGAGCAGGCCCGAGCCCATCGACACCAGGGCCAGGCGGATGAAGGAGAACTCTTGGCGGGCTTGTGTCATGTCAGGCTCCGGCACCAGTTGGACAGCAACGCCAGGCCGGCGTCGCCAGACTTCTCCGGGTGGAACTGGGTCGCGGCGAGCGGCCCGTTCTCCACCGCGGCCAGAAAGCGCGACCCGTGGGTCGCCCAGGTCAGTTTCGCTGCGGCGATCGGCGACGATTCGTCGTCGAAGCCCCATTCCTGCGCGGCGTAGGAGTGGACGAAGTAGTACCGCTCATCGGCACCGAGACCCTCGAAGAGCACCGAGCCCGGGGCGGCCTCGACCGTGTTCCACCCCATGTGCGGCAGCACCGGCGCGTCGAGCCGCGTGACCGTCCCGGGCCACTCGTCGCAGCCCGGTGTCTCGACGCCGAATTCGACGCCGGTGGTGAACATGATCTGCATGCCGACGCAGATGCCCAGGACCGGACGGCCCCCGGCGAGCCGGCGTCCGACGATCTGCGGTCCCCCGACGTCGTTGAAGCCCGCCATGCATGCCTCGAAAGCACCGACGCCGGGTACGAGCAAACCGTCGCACTCGGTCGCCGCGGCCCGGTCGGAGGTGACGGTGACCGCCGCGCCGACGTGTTCGAGGGCGCGCTGGGCCGAGCGCAGGTTGCCCGACCCGTAATCGAGGATCGTCACCGACGGTTGGGTCACAAACTGCCCTTCGTCGACGGGACGCCGCTGACCCTCGGGTCCGGTTCGCACGCCTGGCGCAGCGCACGCGCCACTGCCTTGTACTGCGCCTCGGTGATGTGGTGCTGGTCGCGGCCGTATTCGACCCGTACGTGCAGCGCGATGCGGGCGTTGAGGGCCAGCGACTCGAATACGTGCCGGTTGATGACCGTCGAGTAGGGCGCGCCGGCGCCGTCGACCCCGTCAGCACCGGGAATGATCGCCGTCAGCAGGTGCTCGGGTTCCCCGGTGTGCACGAAGTACGGACGGCCCGACACGTCGACGGCGGCGTGGGCCAGCGTCTCGTCCATCGGGATCCAAGCGTCGCCGAAGCGGCGGATGCCCTTCTTGTCCCCCAACGCCCGCGCGAACGCCTGGCCCAGGACGATCGCGGTGTCCTCGACCGTGTGGTGCGCCTCGATCTCGATGTCGCCGCGTGCGGCCACTGTCAGGTCGAAGCTGCCGTGCTGACCGAAAGCGGTCAGCATGTGGTCGTAGAACGGCACGCCGGTGGCGATGTCGGTGATGCCGGTGCCGTCGAGGTTCAACTCGACGGTGATCGACGACTCGCGGGTGGTGCGCTCGACCCGCGCGGTGCGCGCGGTGGTGTTGCTCATCAGACCCTCACTAGGTCGGTCGGGGCCAGCATCTCGCTGACCCGCAGGAATGCATCGTTCTCGGTCTCCAGCCCGATGGTGACACGGAGGCGGCCCGCAATGCCCGGATCGCGGATCAACACGCCGTTGTCGAGGTAGCGCTGCCAGCTTGCGGCGGGGTCGGCGAAATCGCCGAACAGCACGAAGTTCGCATCCGAGCGCGCCACGTCGAAGCCCATCTCTGCCAGCGCGGCGACTACCCGGATGCGCTGCGCGACGATACTGGCCACACCGGCCAGCGTCTCGTCGCGGTGACGAAGGGCGGCGCGAGCGGCAGCCTGCGTCTGCACCGACAGGTGGTAGGGCAACCGCACGAGCAGCAGTGCGTCGACAATGGCCGGTGAGGCGGCCAGGTACCCCAACCGCCCGCCGGCGAACGCGAACGCCTTGCTCATCGTGCGCGACACGACGACCTTCGCCGGATACCGGTCGATCAATCCGACCGCGCTGGGCTGGTCGCTGAACTCGCCGTACGCCTCGTCGACGATGACGATCCCGGGTGCCGCGTCAACGATGGCCGCGATGTCGGCGGCGGGGATCGAGGCGCCGGTCGGGTTGTTCGGCGACGTCAGGAACACGACGTCGGGGGCCAGACGCGCGATCTCGGCGAGCGCGTAGTCGACGTCGAGGGAGAAGTCGGCCGCGCGCTTGGCCGCGATCCACGTGGTATCGGTGCCGTCGGAGATGATCGGGTGCATCGAGTACGACGGGACGAATCCGACCGCCGTCCGACCCGGGCCGCCGAAGGCCTGCAGCAGCTGCTGGAGGATCTCGTTGGAGCCGTTGGCCGCCCAGATGTTGGCGGTCTGCAGCGGTGTTCCGGTCACCGCCGACAGGTATCGGGCCAAGTCGGTCCGCAGTGCAACGGCGTCGCGGTCGGGATAGCGGTGCAACTGGGCGGCCGCAGCACGCACCGACTCGGCCACGTCGTCGATCAGTGCTTGTGACGGTGCGTGCGGGTTCTCGTTGGTGTTGAGCTGCACCGGGACGTCGAGTTGCGGAGCACCGTAGGGCTCTTTGCCGCGCAGGTTGTCCCGCAGCGGCAGATCCGCCAGCGTGGCACCCGCGCCCGGCGCGGTCACGACTGCGCCCGCAGCGCGGCGAAACGCTGCTTGACGGCGTCGCCGTGGGCGGGCAGGTCCTCAGCGTCGGCCAAGGTGATGACCTGCTGCGCGACCGCGGCGAGCGCGTCCTCGTCGTAGTCGACGACGTGGACGCCCTTGAGGAAGGTCTGCACCGACAGTCCGGAGGCGAAGCGCGCCGAACCCGATGTCGGGAGCACGTGGTTGGACCCGGCGCAGTAGTCGCCGAGGCTCACCGGCGAGTACGGGCCGACGAAGACCGCTCCGGCGTTGCGCACCCGGTCGGCGACCCCGGCGGCGTCGCGAGTCTGGATCTCCAGGTGCTCGGCGGCGTACTCGTCGACGACTCGCAGTCCGGCGTCGAGGTCGTCGATCAGGACGATCCCCGACTGCGGGCCGGTCAGCGCCTGCGCGACCCGTTGCGCGTGCTTGGTCGCAGCGGCCTGGGCGATCACCTGCTCATCGACGGCGTCGGCGAGAGCCTCACTGTCGGTGACCAGCACCGAGGCGGCCAGCACGTCGTGTTCGGCCTGGCTGATGAGGTCGGCGGCGATGTGTGCCGGATCGGCGGAGTCGTCGGCGAGGATCGCGATCTCAGTGGGGCCGGCTTCGGAGTCGATCCCGACGACACCCCGCACGAGACGCTTGGCCGCGGTCACGTAGATGTTGCCCGGGCCGGTGATCAGGTCGACGGGGTCGAGCTCGGCGCCATCGGTGTCGCTGCCGCCGTAGGCCAGCAGGGCGACGGCCTGCGCGCCACCGACGGCCCACACCTCGTCGACGCCCAGCAGCGCACAAGCGGCGAGGATCGTCGGGTGCGGCCAGCCGCCGAAGTCGGCTTGGGGCGGTGAGGCGACGACCAACGACTGTACCCCGGCCGCCTGGGCGGGGACGACGTTCATCACGACGCTCGACGGATAGACGGCGTTGCCACCGGGTACGTAGAGGCCCACCCGACGAACCGGGATCCACTTCTCGGCGACCCGACCGCCGGGGGCGACCTGCGTAGTCACGGTCGCCCGGCGCTGGTCGGCATGCACCGCCCGGGCACGGGTGATCGATTCGCGCAGCGCCGCGGTGACCGCCGGATCGAGGCCCGCCGCCGCGTCGGCGATGACCTGCGCGGGGACGCGCACCGATGTCGGGCGCACCTTGTCGAAACGCTCGCCGTAGTCCAACGCCGCAGTGGCGCCATGGGCCTTGACGTCCTCGATGACCGGCGTGACCGTGGACAGCACGGCATTGACGTCGGTACCGCCGCGGGGCAGCGCGCGGCGCAGCTGGGCTGCGGTCGGCGTCGTACCGCGGAGGTCGGTGCGCGAGAGCATCGTGACTCCTGGAGGTTGTCGGGGCTGCTACCAGGATATGTGGTCGGGCCAAGCACATTTCGCCGTGCCCGCCGACCGAGCCCTGCAATCCGCGGACCGAGCCAGCGTCAGGGCCTTGCTCACATGTCCAGACCGAGGTCCAGAACCGTCACCGAGTGGGTCAGTGCACCGACGGCCAGGTAGTCGACGCCGGTCTTGGCATAGTCGGCGGCAACGTCGAGGGTGAGGCCGCCCGAACTCTCCAGCTTCGTCTCCGGCGACCGGGTGTTGCGGCGCGTGACTGCCATCTGCGTCGCCCACAGTGGGAAGTTGTCGAGCAGGACCAGCGTCGGCTTCAGTTCCAGCACCTCGTCGAGCTGCTCGAGCGAGTCGACCTCGACTTCGACGGGGAGGTCGGGTGCCGCCTCGCGCACCGCCTGTAGGGCCGCTGCCACCGAACCGACGGCGGCCACATGGTTGTCCTTGATCAGCGCCTCGTCACCCAGGCCCATGCGGTGGTTGACCCCACCGCCGGCCCGGACGGCGGCCTTCTGCAGGAAGCGCAACCCCGGCAGCGTCTTGCGGGAGTCACGGATCGCCGCGCCGGTCCCCTCGACCGCCTCCACCCACGCCGCAGTCGCCGTCGCGATGCCCGACAAGTGGCACAACAGATTAAGCGCGGTGCGCTCGGCCGTCAGGAGTTCCCGTGTCGGCGCGCGCAGTGCCAGCACGACCTGCCCGGGCTCCACCCGATGACCGTCGGGAAGTTCGGCGGTGACTTCGTAGCGGTCCGCGCCGATCACCTCGTCGAAAACGGCGCGCGCGACTCCGACGCCGGCGACCACGCCGTGATCACGGCTGACGATCGCCGCGTCGGCGACCGCATCAGCGGGGATCGTTGCGACCGTGGTGATGTCGGGGCCGTACCGCAGATCCTCGTCGAGGGCCGTGCGGATGAGTGCCCGCACCTCGTCGGTCACGACCGTGTCGGCACCCGTCATTCGCCGGAGCCGGGGTTGCCGATCGCGATCATCTTCTCGACGCTGGCGCGCGCCTTGGCGGCGACGTCGAGATCGACGTCGACCTCGTCCTGACCGGTCACCAGGCAGCGCAGCAATGCGGCCGGGGTGATCATCTTCATGTACGGGCAGGATGCGCGTCCGTTGACCGGCTGGAAGTCGACCCCGGGGGCAGCCTTGCGCAGCTGGTGCAACATGCCGATCTCGGTGGCGACGAGGACCTGGCCGGCCGTGGTCTCCCGCGCAGCGTCAAGCATGCCGCCGGTCGAGAGGATCTTCACCTTGTCCGCGGGCACCGCCCCCTCGCCAGCGAGGTAGAGCGCCGACGTCGCGCAGCCGCACTCGGGATGGATGAACAGGTCGGCGTCGGGATGACTCTGCGCCTGCTCGGCAAGCTCGTCGCCGTTGATGCCCGCGTGCACGTGGCACTCGCCGGCCCAGATGTGGATGTTGTCGCGGCCGGTCTGGCGCTTCACATGGGCCCCGAGGAACTGGTCGGGAAGGAACAGCACGTCACGATCGGCGTCGATGGAGGCGACGACGTCGACGGCGTTACTCGACGTGCAGCAGATGTCGGTGAGGCCCTTCACCTCCGCCGTCGTGTTGACGTAGGACACGACGACGGCGTCGGGGAACTCCGCCTTCCACGCGCGTAGGTCCTCGGCGGTGATCGAGTCCGCCAGCGAGCAGCCGGCGCGGGCGTCGGGGATCATCACGCGCTTGTCGGGGCTGAGGATCTTCGCAGTCTCGGCCATGAAGTGCACGCCGCAGAAGATGATCTCGTCCTCGTCGGCCTCCGCGGCGATGCGCGACAAGGCTAGCGAGTCACCGGTGTGGTCGGCGATGTCCTGGATGGCTGGGAGCTGGTAGTTGTGCGCAAGGATCGTCGCGTTGCGCGCCTTCGCGAGGCGGCGCACCTCGTCGGCCCACTCCGAGGTCGCTTCGATGCCGGTGTAACCGGTCGGGCCGTCGATCCACGACAGTGTGCTTGAGAAGTCGGTGGTGATGCTCATCGTCGTTCCTCCTTCGCCACCGGGCTGGGCGATTCAGGTATTTTCGACTGTGGGTCGAAAACTACTTCCATGGTAACACCACGCATTCGACGATGATTCCCGCAACCGGCCAAGCGCGCCACGGACGTCACGATTGGAGAGCACCCTATGATCGGCCACGTGACCCCCGACGACGACGCCTCCGCCGTCGTGCGGCTGGAGGTGCGGTCGGCGGTGCTGCGCGTCAGTGTCAGCGACGACGACGACGGCGATGCGGCCCAGCTGCAGGTCCTCCTCGTACGAGAGCCCGAATCCGACAACTGGGCGCTGCCCGGGGGTCCCATCGTCGGCGACGCCGAGCTCGCCGACACCGCGCTGAGCCGGCTGCAGGACCAGGCCGGGGTCGTCGGTGTCGCACACCTCGAACAGTTGGAAGTGTTCGACAGTCCGCACCGTGTGCCGGGAGCGCGAATCGTCGCATCGACCTATCTGTGCCTGGTGCGGCCGCCGACGCAGGCGATGGGCGCGCAGTGGCACCCCGCCGACGACCTGCCGCCCCTGATCGCCGACCACGCCGCCATCGTCGCGGCGGCGCGGCACCGCCTCGCGGGCAAGCTCTCCTACACCAACATCGCCTTCGCGCTGGCACCCACCGAATTCCCGATGTCGGAGTTGTCGGAGGTCTACGGCGCCGCGCTTGGCTACCCGGTCGACACGACGAACCTGTTGCGAATCCTCTCGCGCCGCGCCGTGATCACCGCGACGGGCGGGGTCCGCCGCACCCGCGGCGGCGGCCGACCGCCCGCGCTGTACCGGTTCGCCGACTCGACGCTGCGTGTCACCGACGAATTCGCGACACTGCGTCCACCTTTGTAGGGCTCGGTCCGCGCGGATTCGGGCTCGGTCCGCGCGGATTCGGGCTCAGTCGGCGCGGATTCGGGCTCAGTCGGCGCGGATTCGGGCTCGGTCGGCGCGGATTCGGGCTCGGTCGGCGGAATCAGACGGACTGGCTCGGCACGACGAGGGTGACGTCCTCAATGCTGTCGCCGTCGACGCTATCCGCGTCGAGCGTCGCGTCGGGGGCGACCAGGGCGTGGAACAGGTAGACCAACACGGCCATTGTCGGCATGAGGACGAGCAGGATTCCCGATGCCCCGACCGCACCGTCGAGCGGCGCCGCCATCCACAGCTTCGGCGCATGCTCGAAGGTCGCGCCGGCATCCAGCGCATTCGGATCGGGCAACCGGATCCGCGTCACGGTGAGTGCGATCTCGATCGCCAGGCCCGAAGCCACCACCGTCATCGCCACCAGCCCGATCGCGCCGAGCGGTCCGCGCCACGTCCGGGCCGTCCACCAGAACACCGAACCGCCGATGAAGCCGATCGTCAGCAGGCCCAGGCTGAACCAGCCGATGGCGTCGAAGTAGCGGCCCATCTGGTCGGCCGGCACAGTCGCGTAACCGCGGCGCAGGACGACGCCGGTCGGCATCGGGGCGACGAAGGCCCACACCACGGCGCCGACGACGCTGACCACCACGAGGCCGGCCAGCATTCGGATCAACTGGCCCGAGTCCACGACATTGGCGCGCCACGCGGTCGCCCGATGGCCCGTGGCGACGGGCTGACCGAACTCCGGACCGGGGGCGAGCATCACCGGTTGGGTCATCGCTGCTCCCCTGTCATCTGCGGCTCCCCCGTCATCGCTGCTCCAGTTCCTTCGAATCCACCTCGCCGTGACGGGAGCACCGCGCCCGCCAACCGTCGGGGCGCACCTGCACGACCATCCGCCGACCGCATTGACCGCAGTAGCGTGGCGGTTCCAACCCCAGCCGCGCGGTGGTCGGGACCTGGTCGTCGCTCTGCAACTGCGTCTCGATACCGGTGTACACCCCGTAGCGGTGCGGCGCGGCCAGTGGCCCGGGAACGGTGTCGGCGGGGGTCATCGCGTCAGAGGGTGTCGTTGAGCGCCTTGATGGGCATCGACAGCGACTCCAGGAGGTCGAGGTCGGCCTCGGCGGGACGACCGAGCGTCGTGAGGTAGTTGCCGACTATGACGGCGTTGATGCCGCCCAGGATGCCCTGCTCGGCACCCAGGTCGCCCAGCGTGATCTCCCGCCCGCCCGCGAATCGCAGGATGGTCCGCGGCAGGGCGAGGCGGAAGGCGGCGACGGCCTTGAGCGCCTCGGCGGCCGGCAGGACGTCCAAATCGCCGAAGGGCGTGCCCGGGCGCGGGTTGAGGAAGTTCAACGGCACCTCGTCGGGCTCGAGCTCGGCGAGGTTGGCGGCGAACTCGGCGCGCTGCTCCAGCGACTCACCCATGCCGAGGATGCCGCCGCAGCACACCTCCATCCCGGCATCGCGCACCATGCGCAGCGTGTCCCAGCGCTCCTCCCACGAGTGGGTCGTGACGACGTTGGGGAAATGCGAGCGAGCGGTTTCCAGGTTGTGGTTGTAGCGGTGCACACCCATCGCGGCGAGCTCGTCGACCTGCTCTTGGGTGAGCATGCCCAAGCTGCACGCGATCTGGATGTCCACCTCGTTGCGGATCGCCTCGATGCCGGCGGCGACCTGGCTCATCAGGCGCTTGTCCGGGCCGCGCACGGCCGCGACGATGCAGAACTCGGTCGCGCCGGTCTTCGCGGTCTGCTTGGCGGCCTCCACCAGGGAAGGAATGTCGATCCACGCACTGCGCACCGGCGAGGCGAACAGGCCCGACTGCGAGCAGAAGTGGCAGTCCTCGGGGCATCCGCCGGTCTTCAACGAGATGATGCCCTCGACCTCGACCTCCGGTCCGCACCAGCGCATCCGGACGTCGTGCGCCAGGGCCAGGAGCTCCTCGAGCCGCTCGTCGGGCAGCTGCAGCACGGTCAGCACCTGCTCCTGTGACAGGCCCTTGCCCTCGTCGAGCACCTGCACGCGGGCGATCGACAGGATGTCGTCGGGCCCGGCGCCGGCGGGGCGGTCGGTGATGGAAGCTGAGGTCACTGTCGGACTCCTTCGTCATGTCGGCGCGGCGTGCGCCGATCGGTCGGTGGTGGCGGCACCCAAGCTGGGTCGAACCAGCTCGGGGCGCGTTGCGCGAACTCGTCGCGGGTCAGGTCACCGACGCCTTCGGGCAGCGTACCGATGACCGGGACGCCGGTCACGCGCGGCAAGTCCTCGACGTTGCACGCGGTAGCGAGATCGGGGTCGGCCGGGAAGGACCCCACGATCAACCCCGCCGGGTCCAGTCCGCGCGCGCGGATCGCCCCGACGGTCAGCTCGGTGTGGTTGAGGGTGCCCAGCGACGGGGAGCAGACGACGACGACGGGTGCGCCCGCGTCGGCGGCGATGTCCAGGATCGTCAGTGGGCCGGCGTCGCCACCCGTGTCGGCCAAGCGGACCAGCACGCCGCCGGCCCCCTCGACGATGGTGACGTCGTTGGCAGCGGCCGCAGCGGCGACCGCGGCCGCCACCTCACCGCGTTCCAGTGGCAGCGCACCGGCACGGCGGGCGGCGACGTCGGGGGCAAGCGGCTCGGGGTAGCGGACGCACTCGATCGCGCCTACCGGTCCGGCCAGGCGCTGCACCTGTGCGAGGTCGGCGGGCTCGTCGGCGGCGGCACCGGTCTGGGCGGGCTTCACCACGGCGATGCTCGCGGCCCCGCGCGAGCGGGCACGCGCGACGAGTGCCGCGGTCGCGACCGTCTTCCCCACGTCGGTGGAGGTCCCGGTGACGACGAGGATCATGCGCTCACCGCCTCGCAGTGGCGGTTCACAACCGTGCCGACGTGCTCGATCGCCGCGGCGTCGAGGTCGGCGCGCGCGGTGATCCGAAGCCGGGATGTGCCGTCGGGCACCGAAGGCGGTCGGAAACAGCCGACGAGGACGCCGTCATCGCGGCAGCGGGCCGCCACGTCCGCGGCGCGGTGCGGGTCGCCGATGATGAGTGACACGACCGCCGCCGACGGATTCGACGCGCCACAGGCGGCGGCGATCGCGGCCGCGTTGGCCCGCACCCGCTGTGCCAGCGAAGGGTCCTGCACGAGGATGTCCAGCGCCGCGGCGGCGGCGCCGACGGCGGCCGGGTTGAGGCCGGTGTCGAAGATGAACGGGCGGGCGGTATCGCTGAGGTGGGCCCGCAGGGCCGTCGACCCCAGGACAGCGCCACCCTGTGCGCCGAGCGACTTCGACATCACCGTCGTCATCACCAGGTCCGGCGCCCCCGACAACCCGTTCTCGGCGATCACCCCCCGCCCACCGGGTCCCCGCACGCCGAGCGCGTGGGCCTCGTCGACCAGCAGTGCCGCCCCATGTGCCCGGGCGACCGCGTAGAGGTCGGCGACCGGTGCGATCTCGCCGTCGATGCTGTACACCGAATCGGTCACGACCAGCGCGCGCCGCCACCCACCCGCCGCCAGAGCCGCCCCAACACCGGCGACGTCGCCGCGATCGACGACGACGACCCCGGCCCGCGACAGCCGGCATCCGTCGATCAGCGAGGCGTGGGCCCCGGCGTCGCTGACGATGAGGTCGCCGCGCCCGACAAGCGCGGAAATGGCGCCGAGGTTGGCGAGGTATCCCGACGAGAAGCAGAGTCCGGCGCCGAACCCGGTGAAGTCGGCCAGGTCCGCTTCGAAGGCCGTGTGGCACTGCGTGGTGCCCGACACCAGTCGCGACCCGGTCGATCCGGCGCCGAATTCGGCGAGGGTACGGGCGGCCCCGGAAATGACGCGGGGGTCGGTGGACAGGCCCAGGTAGTCGTTGGAGGACAGATTGAGCAGCCCGGCGGTGGCGGCCCCGCGCACCGGCGGATCACGGTGCAGTCCGACCTGCTCGCGCTGCGCGGCGGCCTCATCGAGCCAGCCCAAGGCGTCGGTCACGATGCCACCACCGCAGCGATACCCCGACATATCGCGGCCACGTCGTCGGGAGTGCTGATGTAGGGCGGCATCGTGTAGACGAGGTCGCGGAACGGACGCAACCAGACCCCGGCACCGACTGCCGCGGCGGTGGCCGCGGCCATGTCCACCGGCTGGTCGGTCTGTACCACCCCGATCGCGCCCAGGACGCGCACATCGGTGACGCCGGGCGCGCCGCGCAGCGGTTCCAGCCCGTTGCGCAGCCCGGTCTCGATCGCGGCGACCCGCTGCAGCCACGGGCCGTCGAGCAGCAGCTCGACCGAGGCCAGGGCAATGGCACAGGCCAGCGGATTGCCCATGAAGGTGGGGCCGTGCGCCAATCCGCCGGCCTCCCCGGTGCTGATGACCTCGGCGATGTGGGTGGTGCACAGGGTGGCGGCGAGTGTCAGGTAGCCG
>CAZVVS010000060.1:0-16896 GCA_964630585.1 uncultured Gordonia sp. | reverse complement strand
CCTGCTGCTCGGCGTCGTCGATCGCGTTGGTCAGGCGAGCGCGTTCCTTGTCGACGAGGAATGAGATCCAACTCGGCAGATATGAGTACTGCATGGACACCAGGGCGGTGTCGCCGTTGTACATGTACTCCAGCGAGTCGATGTAGGCCTTGTTGAGCCAACCGCTGCCCGTCGTCGACCCGACCGCGACGACCTTGCGCCTCAACCCGCCGGTGCGTTCGAGCTCACGGACGGCGGCCTCGGCGATGTCCTTCAGGTCGTCCGCCGAGTCCAGCCCGGCGAACGTGCGGATCGGTTCCTTGGCCGGTGTCCCGTTGAACGCGGTCAGATCGGCGACGGTCGGACCGTCGGCGACGTTGGAGCGGCCCTCACGGCCGAGGGAGTCCCAACTCACCGTCGAACCCGGTCCACCGGAACGCAACGGTGACGTCGGCGGCGAGACATCGGCCTTGGTCTCGTTGTTGGCCGCCGCGAAGCTGCTGTTCAGGGCTTTCATGATGTTGTCGACGAGGACGCCGTTGACCAGCGCGACGGTCAACGCCACGACGACCGCGGCACCGGCCACCGTCGCGATGCGGGCCGGGATGACCCTGCCGAGGGTGTGCACGACCCAGAGGGTCGCCGCCCCCCACAGCTTGCCGATGAACATCAACAGCAGGAACACGATCACCGCGACGAGGATGATCTCGGGGATGACGCCGTAACCGATCCGCTCCACTCCCATGAGGTCGCGCAGGTTGTTCTGCCAGCGGACGAACCAGTAGAACATCAGCGCCGAATCCCACACTGCGACGAACGCCAGGGCCCACCACCAGAACTTCTGCGGACTCGGCCACGGCTCCTCGCGCGAAACCATGAATCGGACCAGCCAGACGAAGAACACGCCGATGCCGTAGCCGATGGCCGCCGCGCCGCCGGACACGATGCCCTGGAACATCCAACCGCGGGGCAGCAGCGATGGAGTCGTCGAGGCGAGAAGGAGCACCGTCGCGCCGACCAGGCCCCCGTAGGAGACGTGGGTGAGGCGGTGCCGCAGGCTTCTGCGCGTGTCAGACACTTTCGTACTCGCCATGTCGGTCCTTCGGTCGGCGGGCTCCCTCGACGAGAGGATTGGCCCAACCTACCAAGGGGCGTCTGTCAGCTGTCAGCGCGGCGAGGCATTCGCGACGATGATGTCGTGCACCCACTGGGTCAATCCGGGGAGGCGGTCGTCGTAGGTCGCGGTGAACCGCTCATCGGCGAGATACATCTGGGCGAGGTTCACATGCATCTCGTCGTCGCACTCGTGGAAGCGCTCAATGCTGGCCCGGTGCCGCTGTGCGAGCTCATTCGCTTCGGCACTGCCAGGTTCGATGCCCGACGCCATCGCCGACGCCAGGTCCGCCATCAGCGCTTCCTGCTCGTCCTTCATCTCCTGCCAGTCCGCTTTCGACATGGCAGCCGCGCGGCGTTGGCTCTGGCGCCACTGTTCGGTGCCGCCCCAGCGTTCCTGCGCTTCCGCGGCGTACTCCTCCCCGGGCCAGTCGTGGCCGAAGATCTCGGCCTGCTCGGCTGCGGTCAGGGTGATTCCGTTGTTCTTGTTCGCCATGAGTTCCTCCAAGGCATCGACCATCCTGTGCAAGCGGTCGATCCGCTCGTTCAGCAGCCTGCGCTGCTCTTCAAGCGTGGACAGCTCGTCGCCGTCCGGGTCGTCGAGCAGGGTCGCTATCTGCTCGAGGGATAAGCCCGCCTCGCGATACACCAGTACTCGGTGCAGGCGTTGCACGTCGGCGTCGGTGTACAGCCGATAGTCCGAGCGGCTGCGCGCACTGGGCACGATGAGACCGATGTGGTCATAGTGGTGCAGCGTGCGAACGCTGACACCGGTCAGGTCGGCGACTTCGCCGACCGTCCGCACCGGCTTGCTTGGGGACTTCTCCTCGCTCACGCCGTCCACCCTGGGGCCTGACGTCGCGTCAGGGTCAAGTCAGTTGCGGAGTTGGAAGACGAACGCGTCGTCGCCCTTGGCGCACGCGGCGAGGATGTTCGCCGAGTCCGACGGTCCGCAGGTCCAACCCTGCACGGTCTGCTTCTGCCCCGACGCGATCATGGGGCCGTATTCCTTGGCCACCTTCTTGGCGGTGTCGCAGTTGACGTGACCGCGCAACACGACAAGTTCCAGCGCACCGTCGGGTCCGCGCGTGGGCCCGCACTTGGTGCCGGGGACGTCGGGGACCTGGCGATCGGCGGGGACGGAGGCCGGTGGCGGGGCGGCCTTCGACGGGTTCGGGCCCGGCACGACGGCAACGCCCGATTCGCTGCTAGCCGCCGTGGCGCTCGACACAGTGGAATCGGTCGTCGTCGTCTCGTCGCGGCTGCAGCCGAGCAGGGTCGCGATGGCGATGCAGAGGGTGGCAGCGGTGACGACCAGTCGCACGATCAGGGTCTTTCTCGATACCAACATGGGATCCAGGGTAGAGAATCGGGCCTTAACTTTTGATGAATGCGGCGTCAGGCTGCGAGAATGCCGGTCGTGACTGCTGCAGCGACCGGGTTCACCGTAGGCACCAGATTGGGCTCCGGACTGGGGCGGACCGGGGTGATCTCGACACCGCACGGTGACATCGCGACGCCCGCATTCGTGCCGGTCGGGACCAAGGCGACGGTGAAAACGGTCGTACCCGAGGCCGTCGCCGAATTGGGCGCGCAGGCGGTTCTGGCCAACGCCTATCACCTCTACCTGCAGCCCGGTCCGGCCATCGTCGACGCGGCCGGCGGGCTCGGCGCGTTCATGAACTGGCCCGGCCCCACCTACACCGACAGTGGTGGCTTCCAGGTCATGTCGTTGGGCGTCGGGTTCAAGAAGGTCATCGAGATGTCCGCGGGGCGTTCGCCCGGTGCCCCACCCGACCCGCTCGCTGACGCTCCCGGCGCCGACGACGGGAAGGTCGCCGAGGGCAAAGAACGCCTCGCCGCCGTCGATGACGACGGGGTCACCTTCAAGTCCCACCTTGACGGATCGACGCACCGGTTCACCCCGGAGCTGTCGATGCAGATCCAACATCAGCTCGGCGCGGACATCATCTTCGCGTTCGACGAGCTGACGACGCTGATGAACACGCGGACTTATCAGGAGAACTCGCTGGAGCGCACACGCCTGTGGGCGATCCGCTGCCTGGCCGAGCACAACCGGCTCTCGCGCGAGCGCAGCCACCGCCCGCAGCAGTCGCTATGGGGGGTGATTCAGGGCGCGCAGTACGAGGACTTGCGGCGGAAGGCAGCCCGCGACCTCGCCGAGATGGGGGCGCGCGATGAGGCCGATGGTGGAAAGGGGTTCGGCGGCTTCGGGATCGGCGGGGCGCTGGAGAAGGAGAACCTCGGGACGATCGTCGGGTGGGTGAACGAGGAGTTGCCGGCCGACAAGCCCAAGCACCTGCTGGGGATCAGCGAGCCCGACGACGTCTTCGTCGCGATCGAGAACGGCATTGACACCTTCGACTGCGTCTCGCCGACGCGCGTGGCGCGCAACGGGGCGATCTACACCCGCGACGGTCGCGTGAACATCACCAACCGGCGCTTCCGCGACGACTTCGCCCCGCTGGACCCCGACGGCGCACCGAACTACACGTCGCAATACTCACGCGCCTACCTGCACCATCTCTTCCGCGCGAAAGAGGGCCTGGGCCCCACCCTGGCCACGCTGCACAACCTCTCGTTCGTGATCGAGATGGTCGACGGCGCTCGTCGGGCCATCGAGGACGGGCGCTACGAGGACTACCGCGACGATTTCCTGGGGCGGTACTACGGCTGAAGTGCGGACTCCGCTTGCGCATCAGCACTACGGCTGGGTGCGCTCGCGCGGCCTTCCGTTCGGGCTCGGCAAGCGGTAAGCGCCCTGAAGTCTGTCAACTGTTGGGTCCGAAAGGGAGATCCTCCCTTTCGCGCACACTCATCCGCAGGTTTCAGGGGTAGAACACCCAAGGCTGGCGGGGCAGAGTGACAGGGTCAAAGCGTGCCACGAGCTGTGCCGCGGTGACGGTCTCGCCCTGGTCGGCGAGGTCCAGCGACCGCGCCATCGCGTCCACCACGTCCTGGGTTGAAACACCTTGGGCGGCAAGGTCTTCCAGTGTCACGGCACCGTCGCGCTTGGACAGCCGCACCCCTGCTGCGTTCACCACCAGCGGGACATGCGCATAGGTCGGAACCGCAAACCCGAGCAGTGTCGCCAGATAGGCCTGCCGCGGTGCCGACGACAGCAGGTCGTCACCTCGCACGACCTGGTCGACGCCGGTCTCCGCGTCATCCACCACGACGACCAAGTTGTACGCGGGGGTTCCGTCGCCGCGGCGCAGTACGAAATCGTCGACCACGCCGGTGTAACGCCCACACAGGACGTCGACGACGGTGAACTCCCCGACGTCGCTGCGCAACCGAACCGCCGGCGGCCGACCCGCAGCCCGCTTCTCGTCGAGCTGCGAAGGCGACAGCCGCAAACACGTCCCCGGATACGCGCCTTCCGGGGAATGCGGGGCGCGGGGCGCGTCGAGGATCTCCCGCCGTGTGCAGAAGCACTCGAACGTCCGCCCCGTCGCGGTCAGCGAGTCGACGACCTCGTCGTACCGTGAGCGCCGCGCTGACTGGTAGAGCACCGGCCCGTCCCAATCCAGGCCGATCGCGGCGAGGTCGGCGAGCTGTCGCTCATCGGCGCCGGAGGCGGAGCGGTCGTCGAGATCCTCCATCCGCATGAGGAAATCGCGGCCGGTGCTGCGCGCGAACAGCCACGCGAGCAACGCGGTGCGCAGGTTCCCGACGTGCAGATCGCCCGACGGCGACGGGGCATAGCGACCGGCTGGCACACCGGCAAGACTAATGCGGCACAGCGCGACAGATGCAACGATGAAATCGTGGACCTGCCTGTGAACCCGCCCGTCGCACCGATGCTCGCGAAGGCCGTCACGACCGTGCCGCCCCAACCCGCCGACGGCGACAGGTGGCTGTACGAACCCAAATGGGATGGTTTCCGGGTCCTGCTCTTCCGCGACGGCGACGAGGTCGCGATGGAATCGCGCGGGGGCAAGGACCTCGCTCGGTACTTCCCCGAGATCGTCGAGGCGGCGCGCGCCGAGTTGCCCGAGAAGGTCGTGCTCGACGGTGAGATCGGCGTCGCGCGAGCTTTCGACGGCGTCCACCGACTCGACTGGGATGCGCTCAGCCAGCGGATCCACCCGGCCAAGTCGCGCATCGACATGCTCGCCGAGCAGACACCGGCCATCGTCATTGGATTCGATGCCCTCGCGCTGGGACGCGCCGACCTCATGAATGAACCCTTCGAGGTCCGCCGTGCCGCTCTGTTGGAGGCGGTCGGGTCGCGCGGCGCCGGCGCCGGGAGCGGCAGCGAGCGGGCCGAATCGAACTCCGCGTCGTCGATCCGGGCCAGCCGCGTCACTGCCGACACCGCGGTCGCCAACCGCTGGTTCTCCGCGTTCGAGGGCGCCGGGCTCGACGGCATCGTCGCCAAGGATCGTCATGGCGTCTACGTCCCCGGCAAGCGTGAGATGCTCAAGATCAAGCACAAGCGCACCGCCGACTGTGTGATCATCGGCTACCGCGTCCACAAGAGCGGCACCGGCGTCGGGTCCCTGCTGCTGGGTCTCTACGGCGACGACGGGGAGCTGCGCATGGTCGGCGGATCTGCCGCCTTCAGCGACGCCAAGCGCGTCGAACTGCAAACACAGCTCGAGCCGATGCGCCTCGACGGTGACAAGCCGCACGCCGGCGAGCTCACCAGGTGGCGTCAAGCCGGTTCCGGTGACTTCTTCCCCGTCCGCCAAGAGCTCGTCGCCGAGTTCGCCTACGACCAGATGGAAAACGGGCGCTTCCGCCACACCGTCAAGTTCCTGCGCTGGCGTCCCGACCGCGATCCGAGCAGCTGCCGCTACGACCAGCTCGAAGTGCCACTCGACTACGACCTGTACTCGGTGTTGGAGGACAACTGATGGTCTCACCCGCGATCGAAGTCGATGTTGACGGCGTCCCGGTCCGGCTGTCGAGCCCGGACAAGGTCGTCTTCCCCGAACTCGACGGGCGAGCTGGCCATAAGAAGACGCTCTTCGACTACTACGTCGCGCTGGCGGGCACCGCCGCCGAACCCGGCCCGCTGCTGCGCGCGCTGTATCGCCGCCCGACGTTTCTGCAGCGCTTCCCCGACGGCATCACCGGTGACGAGGTGTACCAGAAGCACCTGCCCCGCAAGCATCCCGACTACCTGCACGCCACACTCATCGAGTTCCCGTCGGGACGCACCGGCCATGCGCTGTGCCCGACGATCCCCGCCGACATCGCGTGGGCCGCCCAGATGGGCACCGTCACCTTCCACAGCTGGCCCACCGCCGACGACGGGACCGACGCGCCCAACAACCACCCTGACCAGTTGCGCATCGACCTCGACCCGCCGCCGGAAAAGACTTTCGACGACGTCCGGACCGTGGCCCTGCACGTCGTGAAACCGGTCCTCGACGAGCTCGGCCTGCCCGGCTTCGTCAAGACATCGGGCAGTCGTGGCATCCACGTGTTCATCCCGATCCGTCCGCAATGGGACTTCATCGCCACCCGCCGCGCCGTGATCGCACTCGGACGCGAGATGGAACGCCGCGCCCCCGACCGCATCACCATGTCGTGGTGGAAGGAGGAGCGCGGCGACCGCGTGTTCATCGACTACAACCAGAACGCCCGCGACCGCAGCATGGCCAGCGCGTACTCGGTGCGTCGTAGCCCGACCGCCCGCGTGTCGACGCCGGTCACGTGGGACGAACTCGCCGACGTCGATCCTGCCGAGCTCACCGTCGCAACCGTTCCCGGTTTGCTGGAGCGACGGGGAGATCCGTGGGCGCAGATGTCGGCCGCGTCGGTCGGGATCGAGCCGCTACTGGAGATGGTCGCCCGCGATGCCGACGACGGTCTCGGCGACCTGCCGTACCCACCGAGCTTTCCAAAGATGCCGGGGGAGCCGCCTCGGGTGCAGCCCAGCCGCATGGTGCCCGAGCACTGGGGCCTCGACCCGCGCTGACCGCAGCCAGCGGGACCAATGGACCCATCGGGTCCCCGCCGCTGGGCCGCCGAATTCGTCAGAGTTAGGCTGCCCTACATGAGACGACTCCTCGGTGTTCTCGTTGCCGCTGTTGCCGCTGCGGGGGCGCTGGCCCCGGCGGCCGCCCCGACCGCCGTCGCGGCACCGTGGCGGCCCGCGATCAACGTCTACCTCGCCGACGGTGCGACGCCGGCCGGTGCGACGACGCTCCACCCCGGCGACACGCTGGTAGTCAAGGGCAGCGGCTTCGACCCGGCCGCCAACACGTCGGGCTTCCCGGTACCCGTCCCGCCGGGCGTGCCGCACGGGGTGTTCATCGCCTTCGGTGCCTTCGCCCCGCACTGGCGCCCTTCGGCCGGCGCGCCGGAGTCGTCGCGCGCCACCGCCCGCAGCGGTGTGCAGTGGGCCATGGGGCGCAGTGCCCTGGACCGCGTGCCGACCACCCCCTTCGACTTCCGCCGCACCATCTATCAGCAGTGGGTGCCGCTGCACCCGAACGGCACGTTCACCGCCAAACTCAAACTGTCGACGCCCAAGACGATCCCGGCCGGTGCCAGGTGGGGCGTGTACACCTACGGTGCCGCGGGGGCCGATAACGCATCGCAGGAACTGGCCGTCCCCGTCCGCTACAGCACCGCGCCCGGCCCGAACACGCCGAAGCCGCCCGCCCTCAACCTCCTGTGGGCCTACTCGCCGTCGTTCTACCGGACCGTCTCCGGCACGACCCAGGGCAGCGTCACCGGGAGTAAGGGCGCCGAGGTCGACAAGGCTGGACGCATGTCGTTCGAGCTGGTCGACGGTGCGCTGGTCGGCGGCAACGGCACGCTGCGGTTCCGCGGGACCGTCGTCGCCTCGACGCGGTTTCACCTGTACGAGGTCGCCCTGGTCGACCCGATCCTCGTCGTCCGCGGCGGGCAGGGCGTGCTCAGCATGGCTACCTCGACGACCAACATGAACGGTACCGACGCCACGCGTCGCGTCGACATCGCCGACGTCGACCTGCGCGGGGCGACCCCCGACGGCAAGGCGGGCGCCGCCGTCACGTTCCGGCCGGGGATTTCCCCGCAGGTCCTCGCGTTGCTCTCGACCGGACCGGCGTCACCGCTGGACCTGCGCCTGACCGGCCGCTGAACGGGCGCGCGTTCTAGTTCACGACGTTCAGATCGGCGGCCAGCCATTTGCCGTCGATCCATTGCATGGTGGCGGTCGTGGTCGTGGTCGTGTCGTACGACCCCGCACCCTTGGCTGAACTACGCAGAACGAGGAGGACCTTCGCGTTTCCGTTTCGGCACTCCTTGACCGTCTGGTCCACGACGCGGACGTTGACCGCCGTCGGGTTCAGCTTCTGAAGCTGATCGACGGTGCCAGCGAGCTGCTGGAGTCTGGCGAACCCGCCGGGTGTCCACTGGTCGCGGTTTCGATCGAGGTAGGACTCCTTGGTGGTGCCCGAATCGAAACTCATCGCCGACGTCACAGCGCTCGCCGCCGCGTCAGCGACGGTGCCGCAATGGTCGTCGCCGACCGCGCGGTAGACGAAGTAGCCGCCGACGCCCACGCCGGCCAGGAGCACGAAGAAGGCCACGAGGATCCCGATGATCAGGCCGACATACGACTTCTTCGCCGCCGGGTATGGAGGCGGGTTGGCCCCCGGCGGTGGATAGGTGCCGGGCGGAGTTACGGGCTGTTGCGGCGGGATCGGCTGGGTCACGGTCCCATTCAAGCGCATCGCAGGACGGGTGGAAGACACCGACCGGCGAGCCGAGCTGGCCTGAGCTGCAGGTCAGCGGCTGCGGCTGTAGGCCTTCGTCGCCAGGAAACCGAACACGACGGTCAGCCCGACCGCCCAGGCCACGCTGACCCAGGAGTCGAACCCGAACACCGGCTCGCCGGCCGTCGTCGCGCTGCGCATGGCCGCGGCGATGTGGGACACCGGGTTCGCCGAGGCGATCGGTTGGGCCCAGCCCGGCAGATCGTCGAGCTTGACGAAGCCGGTGGAGAAGAACGTCAAGAGCAGCAGCACGGCGTTCAGCGAGCCGACGGCGCTCTCGGCCGAGTCCGCCGACATCGCGACCGTCACCATGAACCACGCGACACCGAACCCGACGGCCAGCGGCACGGCGAAGTAGACCACCGCGCCGAGCAGCCCGTTCTGGAACCGGAAGCCCATCGCGACCGCGACAACGGTGATCACCGCGACCGTCAACGCATTGCGCGCGATATCGGCGACGATGCGCCCGGCCAGCGGTGCGACCGGCGAGATCGGCAAGGTGCGCAGCCGGTCGTCGAACCCGGATACGCGGTCCTGGTGAGCCGCCATCGCCGTCGACAGCGAGCCGAACAGCACGCCCATCGTCGCGAACACCGGCGCGGCGTACTGCACGTACTCGGCGAGACTGGCCAGCGGCATGATCATCTTGCCGAAGGAGACCGACATCAGCAGGAGCAGGATTGTCGGCATGGTCGCCGCTGTCGCAACCGTCATGGGCGAGCGTGCCATCAAGACCAGGCCGCGTCGGGTCATCACCGCAATGTCGCTCATGCCGTCCTCCCGAACACGCGCGGAGCCAGTGCTCCGAAGACGATCACCGAACCCGCACACCACGCGAGCGCGATGAGCACCGCGTGGGTCGTGTTGACGGGCTGACCGGTGTTGGTCGCGACGGTCGCGGCGTCGGTGGACACCGCGCGCATCGCCTCGGTGACCCGGGACAGCGGCTGGTTCTCGACGATCGGCTGCAGCCAACCCGGGTAGGCCCGTTTCGGGACGAACAGGGTCGACACCAGCAGCAAGGGGAAGTAGATGACCCCGCCGATCGCCTGGGTGGCTTCCGGCTCAGCGAGGGCGTAACCGAGCACCAGGTATGGCAGGACGATCGCCACCGATGCCACGACGATGATCCCGATCAGGGCCAGTGCGCCGAACACGCCGGTCTCCAGGCGGAACCCGAACGCGTAGCCGATCACTATGAGGATCGCCGAGCCGAGCAGGCCGCGGACGGTCTCCCCGACGAGCAAAGCAATCACCGGCGCCGACCGGGCGATCGGCATCGCCCGCAGGCGCGACGCCATGCCCGACGAGGCGTCTTCGGCGGCCCATACCGAGCCCGACATCGCCGAGAAGAACACCGCCTGCATGATGATCGCAGGCAGCAGGTATTGCGCGAAGTCCATCCCTGCGCGCTCCATGACGCGGCCGAAGATCGTGAAGAACAGGATCGCGAACATCACCGGCATCACGACCGCGCCGATGATCGAGATCGGGCGCCGCGACATCAGCACCAAGCTGCGCTTGGCCAGCAGCATGGTGTCGGTAACGGTCGACGGTCGCACCGCCGTTTGCGGTGCGGGGGAGTCGACGACGGTCGTCATGCGTTCGCCTCGGCGTCGGTATCGGTGGGCTCGCCGGTGAGGGCCAGGAACACATCGTCGAGGGTCGGGTTGCGCAGGCCGATGTCGTCGGGGACGATCCCGTTCTCGTCGAGGATCCGGACGACGGCGAAAAGGGTCGCCGGTCCATCGCTGGGCACGGTGAGCTCACCGTCGTTCTCACCGACCGGCCACCGGGCGCCCAAGACGGCCGCCGCATGTGCGCGGTGCTCATCGTCGACGGTGAGATGGCAGACCGCGCCGCCGATGCGCGCCTTGAGCTCGTCGGGCGTTCCTTCGGCGATGACGGTGCCGTGGTCGATGACGACGATCCGGTCGGCGAGTTGGTCGGCCTCTTCGAGGTACTGGGTGGTGAGGAATACGGTGATCCCCTCGTCGCGCAGGTGTCGCACGACGTCCCACAGCATGGCGCGGCTGCGCGGATCGAGACCGGTCGTGGGCTCGTCGAGGAACAGCACCCGCGGCTTGCCGATCATCGACGCTGCGAGGTCCAGGCGCCGGCGCATGCCGCCGGAGAAGGTCGCGGTACGGCGGTCGGCGGCATCGGTGAGGTCGAATTCGTCGAGGAGCTCGGCGGCGCGCGCCGTCGCGGCGGCCTTGCCGAGTTTGAACAGCCGGCCGAACAGGATGAGGTTCTCGCGCGCGGTCAGGGCGTCGTCGAGTGCGGCGAACTGACCGGTGAGGCCGATCAGCGGGCGGACCGCGGCGGGGTCGGCGAGGACGTCGATCCCGGCGACGCGCACGGTGCCGGAGTCGGGGCGCAGCAGCGTCGTGAGGATATTGATCGTCGTCGTCTTGCCGGCGCCGTTGGGGCCGAGCACCCCGAGGATCTCGCCTTCCTCGACGGACAGGCTGACACCGCGCAGCGCGTTGACGTCACCGAATGATTTGTGCAGGCCGTGGGCCTCTACGGTAGCCATAATTAGGTGAGCCTAACTAGGCAGTGCGAGAAGTCAAACAATCGTGGGCAGCGCCACAGGCGTCAGGGGATGCGGACCTCGCCGCCGCGGTTCAGCACGGTGTCCTCCTGCTGGAGGCAGGTGACGCGGACCGGATAGGTGCCGGGCGGCTTGGGGACCGAACGGATCTTGAACGAGGTGAACAGTTCGTAGCGTTCGTAGACCGTCTGCCAGGACCGCACGCCCAACGAGCCGAACGTCGGATCACCGAAGTAGGCGTCGAAGCGGCAGAACTTCTCACCTTTGGGCAGCCCACTCACCGTCGCGACCAGGCGCGACTGTTCGGTGGAGAACTTGACCACCGGCTTCGTCGGCGGGATCGGGAACGCCGGCGGCGGAATGGGCTGCGGTGCGGCGTCGGCGGGGGCGGCCAGTGCGGCAGCTCCGAGCGTGCCCAGGGCCACTGCGGCAGCGGCGAAGACGGACGTGGCCTTACCCATGGTGATCCCCCCTACGGGCTCAGTGGTGCTGGTTGTCCGGTGCGTAGGTGCCCTTGGACGTGATCCGCAGCCACTGCTCGTTGACCGCGACGATCTCGGGCTCGCCGGTCTTCTGGTTCGGGACGAAGCAGGACATGCGCACGAGGTAGCGGCCGGCGGGCAGCGGCTTGGTCGTGATGGAGACGGAGTCACCGGTGGTCTTGCGCTTGCCGACAGTCACCATGTCGTTGCCGAAGGAACCGATGATCGGCCCCGGGTTGCCCTGGCTGCGGTCGAACCCGCACGACTTGGTTCCGGGCGGCAGGTGGGTAGCCGCACCGATCAGGCGGTATTGGTAAACGCCGAACTTGACGGTCGGGGGCGTGACGGCCAGCGCCGGGGCGGCGGACAGTGCCGTGCCGGCCACCGCTGCGGCGGCGGCAATCGCGGAAACGGTCTTGCGCATAGGTTTGCACCCTCTCGGAAATGCCTTGGAAAATCTGAAGGTACCTCATCGGCCGCGTCTGAGTCGTAGCATCCCTGGGCTTCCCAGACGGAGAACGCCGACGTTTGCGACCACATAGTGGTCCCAGACGTCGGCGTTGTGCGCGACTCATGTGAGACACTTGTCGCGACTCATCACATGGCGGAGGATAGGGGATTCGAACCCCTGAGGGCTGTTAACCCAACCCGCGTTCCAGGCGAGCGCCATAGGCCACTAGGCGAATCCTCCAGGTCCTGGAGATGTCTCCAGTGCTTTGCAGATGATAGCGGTGACGACTGGGGAAACCCAAAAACCGGCCGGTCCTACCCTGCGGGTCGAAGGACGCGCCCATACCGTTTACACTTGGTGCCGGATCCCGCGCGGCGTGCATCCTGTGAACTCCCCCAGGGCCGGAAGGCAGCAAGGGTCAACGGGCTCTCTCGGGTGCGCGGGGTCCTCTAACTTTGCCGACTCCGTGCGAGAGGCCGCGGCCGTGAATTATCACTCGAGAAGCCCTGCCGAACTTCGCGACATCCGCGACGACCTCCGCACCCGGTACCGCGAGCTCCAAGCCGCCGGTCTGAGCCTCGACATCACCCGTGGCAAGCCGTCGCCCGCGCAGCTCGACCTGTCCAACGAGCTGCTCCACCTGCCCGGCGACGACTACCGCGCCCCCGACGGCACCGACACGCGCAACTACGGCGGCGTCGACGGTCTGCTGGCGCTACGCGAAGTGTTCGCCCCGCTGTTCGGTGTGGCGCCGCAGAACCTGATCGCCGAGGGCAACTCCAGCCTCGACCTCATGCACGACCTGACGGTGTTCGGCCTGCTGCACGGCCCGCCCGGTGCGCAGCGCCCGTGGTCGGCGGGTCCGATCAAGTTCCTGTGTCCGGTCCCCGGCTACGACCGCCACTTCGCGATCACCCAGAGCTACGGCATCGAGATGATCGGCGTCCCAATGCGCCCCGACGGTCCTGACGTCGATGTGTGCGCTGAACTCGTCGCGCGGGATCCGTCGATCAAGGGGATGTGGCTGGTACCGACCTACTCCAACCCGACCGGCGCGACGGTCAGCGACGAGGTCGCCCGCGCGCTGCTGTCGATGCCCGCAGCCGACGACTTCCGGATCTACTGGGACAACGCCTACGCAGTGCACACGCTCGTCGAGGCACCGCCAGAGCCGCTGCGGATCATCGAGCTGGCGGAGGAGTGTGGGCACCCCGACCGTGTGTATGCGCTCGGCTCCACGTCGAAAATCACCTTCGCCGGTGCGGGGGTCGCGTTCCTCGGATCGTCGAAAACCAACCTCGACTGGTTCCGCAAGCACCTGTCGGTCAAGATGATCGGGCCCGACAAGGTCAACCATCTGCGGCACCTGCGCATGTTGCCCGACGCCGACGCGGTGCGCACCCACATGGCCCGTCACCGCGACATCCTCGCGCCGAAATTCCAGCTCGTCCTTGACATCCTCGACGACCGGCTCTCCTCGTCGAAGATCGCGTCCTGGACGCGCCCGGAGGGCGGATACTTCATCAGCATCGACGTCCTCGACGGCACCGCGTCGCGCACCGTCGCACTGGCCAAGGACGCCGGAATCGCGCTGACCGCCGCGGGGGCGACGTTCCCGTACCAGCGCGATCCCAACGACGAGAACATCCGGATCGCACCGAGTTTCCCCGAGCTCGACGAGCTGGCCGTCGCGATGGACGGATTCGCCACGTGTGCCCTGCTGGCGGCCACCGAGTCGCTGCTCGGTGAAGAAGTCTGACGCATTCGGCGGGCCGGTGACTGCGGACGTGGCACGGTGGGAGCCGTGAGCATTCCGGCGTCACGCGGGCGCACGCTGGCGATCGTCGCCGGATCCGTGGTGGTCGCGGTGCTGGCCCTGTGGATCCAGAACGCGATCGTGCCGTACTCCAAGCCGTTCTGGGGACTCTTCGACAACCAGCTCGACCTCGACGTTTACCGCGCCGGCGCGCAGACCGTGCTCGACGGCGACAAGCTCTACGACGCCAAGCTGCTCGGCCAGATGGACTACACGTACACGCCGTTCTCAATCTTCGGGTTCATCCCGTTCGCGTGGATGTCGATGACGGTGGCGCGCGTGGTGTGGATCGGCGCGATCCTCGTCGCGCTGTACCTCACGATCATGATCAGCTTCCGCAGCCTGGGTCGGTCGGCGACGCCAGCGCTGCGGGTCGTCGCCGTCGCGCTGGTGACGGTGATGATGCTGCTGGAGCCGGTGCGCACCACGATCTGGTACGGGCAGATCAACGTCTTCCTGATGGCAATCGTGCTCGCCGACCTCCTGCGCACCGACGGTGCGCGGCTGTGCGGCGTCGCCACCGGCCTGACTGCGGGGATCAAGCTCACGCCGATGCTGTTCGCGGTCTATCTGCTGGCGATCCGCAAGACGCGCACGGCCGTCGGCGTCGTGGCGGGGTTCGTGGGGTCAGTGCTGCTCGGGTTCGCGATCCTGCCGAGCACGTCGTGGGACTACTGGACCTCGAAGCTGCGCGACCCCGATCGCGTCGGCACTCCACAGACACCTGGCAACCAGTCGATCCGCGGCCTCCTGGCCAATCTCGGTCACACCAACGAGCCCAACGGGCTGTTGTGGATCCTGCTGGTGCTGGTGGGGTTCACCCTCGGGATGGGCGCCGCGGTCGTGGCGCACCGAGCCGGGCAGGAGCTGCTCGCACTCTCGTTGGTGGGGATGACGTCGTGTGCCATCTCGCCGATGGCCTGGGGACACCACTGGGTGTGGTTCGTCCCGCTGGCGGTCGTCGCGCTCAACTGGATCTCCGACGCGGGTCGGTCGGCGTCCTCGCGCATCGTCGTCGGAGTGATGCTCGTCGGCGGGTTCGTGGCGGCGTTCTCGTGGCGGACGTATCTGGGCTACGCGACCTGGCAGTTCAACCAGACGCGCGACGATGCGTACCTGATCGGTCTGTTCTTCAAGCACGGTTCGGTGGGGTGGCTGGACTGGTTTGTGTGGGAGCCGTACATCTGGGTGTTCGTCGTGACGTGCGCGGTCGTGCTCATCGCCGGGGCGCGTTTGCGGGCGCCGGCGGAACCTGCCGGGCTTCCGGCCGGCTGAGAGCGGGCGCGGCTACCGGTGTCCGGGCGCACCGGTAGGCTCTGTGCGTGGCTCTGTATCGCACTTATCGCCCGGCAACCTTCGCCGAAGTCGTGGGTCAGGACCACGTCACCAAACCACTGGGCCGAGCCCTTGATTCCGGGCGGATCAACCACGCGTACCTGTTCTCCGGCCCGCGCGGCTGCGGCAAGACGTCGTCGGCTCGGATCCTGGCCCGGTCGTTGAACTGTGAGCAGGGCCCGACGTCGACGCCGTGTGGGACCTGCGATTCCTGCGTCGCGTTGGCGCCCGGAGGTCCGGGGAACCTGGACGTGATCGAGCTCGACGCCGCCAGCCACGGCGGTGTCGACGACACCCGCGACCTGCGCGACCGGGCGCACTACGCGCCGTCGCAGTCGCGGTACCGGGTGTTCATCATCGACGAGGCGCACATGGTGACCAACCAGGGCTTCAACGCGCTGCTCAAGATCGTCGAGGAGCCGCCCGAACACCTGATCTTCGTCTTCGCCACGACCGAGCCGGAGAAAGTGCTCCCGACGATCCGGTCGCGCACCCACCACTACCCGTTCCGACTGCTGGCACCACCGGTCATGCGCGGGCTGCTCGAGGGGATCTGCGAGCGTGAGGGCGTCACCGTGGAACCCGAGGTCTTCCCCCTGGTGATCCGTGCCGGTGGGGGGTCGCCGCGCGACTCGCTCTCGATTCTCGACCAGCTACTGGCCGGCGCCGGGAGCGGCAGCGAGCGGGCCGAATCAGGTGCGGGCGGCGGGTCCGTCGTCTCCTACGACGAGGCGATGTCGCTGCTCGGCGTCACCGACGTCGCGCTCATCGACGACGCCGTCGACGCATTGGCCGCCGGCGATGGCGCTGCCCTGTTCGGCACCGTCGAAGACGTCGTCAATGCTGGGCACGATCCTCGACGGTTCGCCGTCGACCTCCTTGAGCGCCTGCGCGACTTGATCCTGCTGCAGGCGGTGCCCGAGGCGGCTGAGCGTGGACTGGTCGAGGCGCCGGGCGACCAAGTCGAGAAGATGCGCGCACAAATCGACGGGCTGGGTTCGGCGATGCTGACGCGAGCCGCCGAGACGGTGCACACCGCGCTCGGCGAGATGCGCGGGACGACGTCGCCACGGCTGTTGCTAGAGGTTATGTGCGCGCGCCTTCTCTTGCCCGAGACTTCGGCCGATGATGCCGCACTGCTGGCACGCCTTGAGCGCCTCGAAGCCGGCGGGCTCCCCGCGGCTGTCGGCTCACCGTCGCTGCGAGCGGCAGGTGCACTGTCGTCAGTAAGTGTTCCGACTTCCGAACTGGTTACGGGTGCACCGGCCGCGGACGCCCGTGCGGCGGCTGCGCCCGCTCCAGCGGCTAGCGCTCCGGCACCCGACGACGGTGCGCCGCTGAAGTACACCCGACGCTCCCAACGTGTTCCCGAGTCGACCGAGCCTGATCCCGCGCCGAGCGAGCCCGAATCCGCGCTGACC
>CAZVVS010000059.1:0-16946 GCA_964630585.1 uncultured Gordonia sp. | reverse complement strand
TGATGCGCGACGCCAAGATCACCCAGATCTACGAGGGCACCAACCAGATCCAGCGCGTCGTCATGAGTCGCGCGCTGCTGCGCTGACCTGGCGTCGGAGGTCGGTGGGCTCGAAGCCTTGAGCGCGGGATGCGCTCAGCTCGAGCCCATCGAGCCGGATCCACCCGAGCTCGACCCGCTGCCGTTGCCGGGGCCGGGAATGACGCCGGCCACCGGCATCGATCCGTTGACCGCGGAGCGGAAGTTGACCATCGCACGGCGCAGGTGATCGTTGGTCGTCACCACGACGACACCGGTGGCGCCTCCGGCGCGCAGCATCGGCGCGACGTTGCGGGCATTCTGGACCGTCGAGCCAGACCGGTTCTCGGTGGCGATGCGGTGCGGCGCGATGCCGTGGCGGACCAGCCAGTCCTTCATGGCCGCGGCCTCGCTGCGTCCGGCCCTCCGGTTGGTCACCCCGCCGGTGGTGATGATGCCGGTGGTGGGGAACCCGCGGGCGAGCTGCAGTGCCGCGTCGAGGCGGGGGATCAGGACCCCGGGCAGGCTGCCGTTGTTGTTGAGCCGTGCGCCGAGGACGACGATGCGCACGCCGACCGGGTTGACGTTCAAGATGACCGGAGCGCGAGGGCTCAGGGCCTCGAGCTTGGAGCAGGTCGTGATGACCTGGTAGTTCGGGATCAGGCAGCCCGTGGTGGACAGCAGGCCGTTGTAGAGGACGGGGATATCGGCATCGGCCGACGGCGCGGGTGCGGCGGCGAAAGCTCCGATGACCGCGGCCGCGGACATCGCAGCCGCGCTGGCTCTTACTCGAAACGACACGATCTACAACATAGCGAAGTCCTCAGGGGCGTGGCCATGCACGGTCCGCATTGATGCATCGGCGTGACCTGATCGTGAGGTCCGATTAGTCGGCCGGCCGTCGTGGTGACAGGCTGGGGGCATGGTCGTCACACTGCAGACGGCCCGCCTGATCCTGCGGGCTCCGGTCGACGGCGATGTCGATGCAATCTTCAGCGCGTGCCAGGATCCTGATATCCAGCGGTTCACCACGATCCCGGTGCCCTACACCCGAGCCGACGCGGAGCACTTCGTCGCGGTCTTCGCACCTGCGCGGGGTGCCCGGGTGATCGTGACCGTCGACGGTGGGTTCGTCGGTTGCATCGGCGTGGAGACAACAGACAACAGCGACGTCGGCTCGGTCGGCTATTGGTGCGCGCCCGCTGAGCGGGGCCACGGCTACGTGACCGAGGGCCTGCGTGCAGTACTCGACGAGGCGTTGAGCGACGACCGTCTGGGATTGCGACTGGTGACCTGGGAGGCGCTCGAGGCGAACACGGCGTCGGCGCGGATCGCGCAGCGGGTCGGATTCCGCTACCGGGGCCGCTCGACAATCCAGCTGCGTGGCCGTGAGGAACCGGTCCTCACGGCGCAGCTGAGGGCGAACGACAGCCGCGTGCCCCAACGCTGGCAAGTGCTCCTGGCATGATCAGCGCCATGTCCGATTCCGTGAACCTCGCCGCCGCTGATCCCGCCCTGTGGACGCTCGGTGTCACCGCCTACGCCGCCGCCATCCTGGTGTGCACCGGTGTCGCGGTCAACGCGGCCGCGCGCGGACGGCGCCGGACGGCCATCGTGATGGCGCTGACCGTGGTGCTGCTGAGCCTTGCCGGGGTCGTCGTGGCGGTGCTGTCGAGCACGCACTGACCGGCTCAGCGCAGGGTGGTCGTCACGCGTTCGGTCTCGGCGCGGGCGGCGATCCGCTCCTCATCGGGCGCGGCGACGACGACCAGGCCCGCCCCGGCGACCAGCGGGCCGACCAGGTTGGCGACGACCGACTCGGCGTCGTTCCAGGTCCGCGTGCTGAGCACACGGCCACCGCGGCCGATTCCGGCGGCATCGGCGGCGCTGCGGGCGTCCTCCAGTACCGCTGACGGGGACCGGCCGTGGAGCGCTACGGCGGCGTCGGGGCCCGGGACGAAATTATCGCTGTGCACGCGTACCGAGGGCCCGAAGTCCGCGACGCCGACCGGCAGATCGCCCGCGCCCATGCCGAACGGGTCGAGCGAGGCGATGACGAGTTCCTCGGCGTCGGGGTAGTCGTCGAGGCGGGCCAGCGAGGTGACCACGACTCGCACATCGTCGGCAGCCTCGCCCGCAAACGCGACCGTCGCCCCGGCCCACCAGGCGCCGAGCAGGATCGCCACCGTCTGCCAGTGTTCGGGGAGGTCGACGATGATCGTGTCATCCGGTGCCACGCCGAGTTCGTCGCGGAAGTAGTTGGCGGTCTTGGCCGCCCAATTGCCCAGAGTCAGCGCCGACAGCTCGGTGCGCTCGCCGGTCTCGTCGTCGTAGAAGGTAAGCATGGGTCGCGTGGGGTCCGGTGTCGCGGTCAGGACCGCGTCGGTGATCGAAGGCACGGGTGAAGGCTAACGCGTCGTTCGCCCGCCATGGGTGACACAAATCACTAGAATCGTCTCATTATGACGCTTGATGTGACCACCGGCCCGCGGTCTGAGCAGCCCGGTTCCATCGTTCCGCGACGGTACGGCGCCGCGCCGCGCCGAGGTCGTCGGATCGGGGCGATGCTGCGCGCCTACTGGCGACTCGACGAGCCCGGCGACGACGAGCTGGCGCGCATCCGCGCCCGTCTGATGCAGCGTGACGAGCCCGCGGCAGCGCTGGTGGCCGCGATGCGACGGCCCGCGGATGACGCGGATCGGGTCGAGATGGCTGACTTCCACGACGCGCTGGAGCGCGGCGTTCCCGACGATGCCTCGCCGGCGTTGCGCGAGTTCTTCGACTCGGTCGGCGAGCCGCCGGCCTGGGTCGACCCCGACCTGTGCAACCGGGGGGCTCAGGTCTACCGGCGCCTCGGGCGCAACGCCGTCGACGTCCTGTTGCAGCTCGGCCTGATCGGCGGATACCGGTTCGGCGGCCCCGTCGACCTGTTGGCGCAGACCGGCGGGCTCCGTCCGGCGACGGCGAAACGCCGACTCGGCGAGACCCAGACGTGGGCTGTCGCGGTCGGGCAGTACGACGGGATGCGCCGCGACGGTGACGGATGGAAGCTGACCGTGCACGTGCGTCTGATGCACGCCCTGGTCAACGACTCCTTCGAGCGCAACGGCCGCTGGGACAGCGCCGAGTGGGGATTGCCGATCAACCAGGCCGACCTTGCCGCCACTTTGAATCTCTTCTCCGGTGCCCTGCTGATGGGGGTCCGGGCGTTGGGGGTGCCGGTGAACCGGGCGGATTCACGCGCGCTGATGCACCTGTGGAAGTACGTGGGCTGGCTGATCGGCGTCGACGAGGATTGGCTGTTCGACGACGAGCGCAGCCAGCACGCGCTGAGCTATGCGGTGCTACTGGTGCAGGCCGACGTCACCGACGCCGGGGGACAGCTCGCCAATGCACTCGTCGATGTCCAGACGAACCTTGAGTACCGCCGGTTCCCGGCACTGGCCGGGCGCTACGAGCGCGAGCGGCTGCTGAGCATGCTGGAGGGCTTCCTCGGCCCGCGCGGCATGCATGACCTGCGCCTGCCGCAGCGACTGCCCTGGGCCTTCGGGCTTGCGTGGGTCCGCAACACGATCAGCTACCAGGTCATCGGGCGCACGCCGCTGGGCGGGCCCTACCTGGAATGGCGCGGACGCAAGGCCCGGGACGCGGCGATGTACCGGCACTTCGGCGCCGACGCCCCACAGATCGGGAAACTCGCGGTCAGTTGACGCACATCGGGCCGTTGGAGGCCGCGGTGATCGGGGCGCGCGCGGACCCGGCACGGGCGGCGACGCGGCGTGACGCCGCGGCGCCGCTCTGCGCCTCCGGCTGGGGCCCGGTGTCCATGATCGATCCGGGACCGTAGTACGTGTTGGTCAACACCACGCGGAGTTGGCGCTGCGGGAGGGTCTCGTCGGCCCGGATAGCCACGCCACCCAGGGTTTGTGACAGTTGCTTGGCCGTCGCATCGTCGGCATTGTGGGCGAAGATGATCGAATCGCGTTCGTTGATCGGCTTCGTCGACGTCTTGCCGGGCCCGAATCCCTTGGCGGTCAGGATGTTCGCGACATTGGCGGCGAGCCCGTCGATGGTGCCCGCGTTGACGACGTCGACGGCGTAGGACTCCTTGCCGCCGCTCTTGCGCGGATCGTCGCCGTTGAGGAGCTGCGCGGTGAAGTCGTGGACCTTCTTCGGGTCGACCTTGACGATCGACTGCCCTTCTTCGCTCCACCCCTCCTCGGTGACGATCGGGATCGTCGCGAAGCGGACCTTGCCGCCGGAAAGGTCGCGCAGCTTCTCGGCGAAGGACAGGATGTCCCAGTTGTCGTCGATGACCACCGACCGCGACACCGCCTTCTGCAGCTTGCCCATCGTCTTCGGGTCGGCGAGGACCTTTGCCGACAGCATCTTCGACGCGAGAGAGGCCATGAACACCTGTTGGCGGGTGATGCGGTCGAGGTCGCCGCGGGGGAGGCCGTGGCGCTGGCGCACGAAGCTCAGCGCTTTGGGGCCGTTCAGCGTCTGGAGCCCCTTGCGGAACTTGGCGCCCGAATAGACATCGCGCACCGGGTTCTTCAGGCACACGTCCACCCCGCCGACGGCATTGGTGAGCAGTGCGAACCCGAGCAGACCGACCTCCGCGTAGTGGTCGACCTCCACGCCGGTCAGCTGGGCGACACTGCCGATCAGCGCCTTGCGGCCGGCCTGCGTCCCGTCGCGCTCGGCCTTGTCGGGGTTGCCGCCGCGCTCGACCGCCGTGCGCCGGACCTTTTCCTTGGTGGCGCCGTAGGCGGCATTGATCTTGCTCTTTCCGATACCGGGGACGTCGACGTACGCGTCGCGCGGGATGGAGATGGCCGTGGCCGACGAGCCGTTGTTCGGGATGCGGATCAGCAGGATGGTGTCGGTGTTGGTCGCGGTCTCGTCGCCGGCGCGCAACCAGCGCAGCTCCTTGGTCGTGAGCGGCACGCCCTTGGCGTCGGTGCGCGAGTCGGTGCCCACGAGCAGCAGGTCGACGGCACCGTCGGCGCCGCCGCCGAGGTTCAGGCCGGCCAGTTGCGTGATCGAGTTGGTCACCTCGGTCGTCGAGCGCCACGAATACCCGGCGATCGCCAACGTGGCGACGGAGATCAATGCGACGACGAGCTGGCCCGTGCGGTGGACTGCCTTGCGACCGCCGCCCTCGCCGAAGAAGCTGCGACGATCACCGGGTGGAGGCGGAGTGGGCGGCGGAGTCGACGGTGACGGGCTTGTCGGCCGCGTTCGATCCTTGGGCGCTGCCTGCGACGCGGGTGCTTTCGGCCTCCGCGCCTTCGGGTGCGGGTCCTTCGCAGCCGGGTTCGTGGCCGCAGGTGCATGTTCCGGGGGTGTCTTCGATGCCGGTCGCTTCTTCGGCTGTGCGGTCTTGACGGGCCGGGCGGGGTGGGGTTCGCGCGTGTGGATCTCGCCGGAGCGGGTGCGGGCCGGCCCCTGCTTGCGCCCGGGCACCTGCTGCGGTGCGGGCCGACGGCCGTCGCGCTCCTGGGGACGCGCCGGGCGACGCGTCGGGCTGGCTTTGTCCACGGCTGGCCGGTCTCCCTTGTGTCTCGAGTGGCAAGTGTTACGAAAGTTCAAGAACCACTCTACTGAGACAAATGGGGATAGATGGGGAGCGCAACGCCGGACACGGCGGATCGGCAATGATGAGAACCATGCGCGTCTTTGTCACCGGTGCGGCCGGACAGCTGGGCCGGGCACTGGGATCGACGCGGCCCGTCGACGTCGAGTTCGTGCCACTCTCCTCGGTCGACCTCGACATCACCGACCCGGCTGCGGTGGGGGATCTGGGGTGGGCCGATGGCCATCTCGACCCGTCTGACGTCATCGTGAACTGTGCCGCCTACACGCGGGTCGACGACGCGCAGACCGATGAGGCTGTTGCTGCTGCGGTCAACTCCGACGGCCCGGCCCACCTCGCGGGTATCGCCGCAGGGACGGGCGCTCGCCTGGTCCACCTGTCCACCGATTACGTCTTCGACGGTCCCGCCGCGCCGCGGCCCGCCGATCGGACGGCACCGTATGAGCCCGACGACACCGGCGGAGAACCACCGAGCGTGTACGGCCGCACCAAACTCGCCGGTGAACGGCGGGTGCGTGCCGCCGACCCCACGGCGACGATCGTGCGAACCGCCTGGGTCTACACCGGCGGCCCCGACGACACCGATTTCGTCGCCACCATGCGGCGACTGGCGGCGCAGGGCGACAAGCTCACCGTCGTCGACGACCAGACTGGCTCGCCCACCTATGCGTTCGACCTCGCCCGTGGCCTGTGGGAGCTGATCGCGGCCGACGCCGGGCGCGGCAGTGTGCTGCATGCGACGAATGCCGGATGGACCACCTGGTGCGGCCTGGCGAAGGCGGTGTTCACCGCCGACGGGCTCGACGCCGATCGTGTCTCGCCGTGCACCACCGCGGATTTCCCCCGCCCTGCCCCGCGTCCGGCGTACTCCGTGCTGTCGTCACGATCGTGGGCCGACGCCGGGTTGAGCCCGCTGCGCGACTGGCGCGATGCGCTGATTGACGCGCTGGTTCGTTAGGCTGTCCGGCGTGACTGATCAGCTCGCCGTCGTGACCGTGACCTACTCGTCGGGCGACTATCTGAAGTCGTTCCTCGACACCCTGGCGCTGGCGACCGGCACCGATCCGCGAGTCGTCATCGCCGATAACGGCTCCGACGACGGTGCGCCCGAGGCGGCGCAGCGGGACTACGAACGCGTTACGCTGGTCCGCACCGGAGCGAACCTCGGGTATGGCGGCGCCGTGAACCGGGCGGTTGCAGAGATCGATCCGGCAGTGGAGTTCATCGTCGTGGCGAACCCGGATGTCGCGTGGGGGCCGGGCTCACTCGACGAACTGCTCGCCGCCGCGAAGCGCTGGCCCCGCGCCGGTTCACTGGGACCGCTGATCCGCGAGCCCGACGGCTCGGTGTACCCGTCGGCGCGCCGTGTCCCCAAACTCGTATCGGGCACCGGCCACGCGCTGCTGGGCGCCGTCTGGAAGAACAACCCCTTCACCCGCGCCTATCTCGACGACGAGCGCACCGACGTCGAGCGTGCAGCCGGATGGTTGTCGGGATCATGCTTGCTGCTTCGTCGCGAGGCATTCGACGCCGTCGGCGGATTCGACTCGCGCTACTTCATGTACATGGAGGACGTCGACCTCGGCGATCGGCTAGGCAAGGCCGGGTGGCAGAACGTGTTCGTGCCCAGCGCAGAGATCCTGCACACCAAGGGACATGCGGCCGGCAAGAATCCCGAGCTGATGCTGCCGGCACACCATGCCAGCGCCTACCGTTTCCAGGCCGACCGCAACCCGGGCGCACTGCGCGCACCGCTGCGCTGGGGCCTGCGAGTCGGCCTGGCACTGCGATCCCGGATCGCCGTGCGTGCAGCGCGCCGGGAACTCGACCGTGCGGCGCAGGCCGACCCGACACAAGGAGGACAGTCGTGAACCGCGACGCGCAGGCCGGCACAGGGCCGGACAAGGACGTGCAGGCCGTCATCCTCGTCGGCGGAAAGGGCACACGGCTGCGGCCGCTGACGCTTTCGGCGCCCAAACCGATGCTGCCGACCGCCGGCCAGCCCTTCCTCACCCATCTGCTGTCGCGGATCAAGGCGGCCGGAATCGACGACGTCGTGCTGGGCACGTCGTTCCGAGCCGAGGTGTTCGAGGAGTACTACGGCGACGGCGAGTCGCTGGGCATGAATCTGCGCTACGTCACCGAGGTCGAGCCCCTCGGAACCGGCGGCGGCATCCGCAACGTGCTCGACGAGCTGACCGCACCCGACATCCTTGTGTTCAACGGCGACGTGCTCGGCGGCACCGACGTCGGCGAGGTGCTCGCGATGCACCGCTCATCGGGTGCGGACGTGACGATGCACCTGGTCCGCGTCGGGGATCCGCGCGCCTTCGGTTGTGTGCCGACTGACGACGACGGCCGGGTCACCGCGTTCCTCGAGAAGACCCAGGACCCGCCGACCGATCAGATCAACGCGGGCACCTACGTGTTCCGGCGCGAGATCATCGAGGCGATCCCGGCGGGCCGCCCGGTGTCGGTGGAGCGCGAGGTCTTCCCCGAACTGCTCTCGCGGGGTCGGCACGTCCAGGGCTACGTCGACCAGTCCTACTGGCGCGACATGGGCACGCCGGAGGACTTCGTGCGCGGATCGGCCGATCTGGTCCGCGGCATCGCGCCCTCGCCGGCACTCGGGGACCGCCGCGGCGAATTCCTCGTCCAGGACGGCGCGACGGTCGGCCCCGGCGCGGTCGTGATCGGCGGTACCGTCGTCGGCGCGGGTGCCACTGTCGGCCGCCGCGCCCGGCTCGACGGTGCAGTGGTGTTCGACGACGCGGTTATCGGCGAGGGTGCAGTGGTCGAGCGCAGCATCATCGGCCGCGGCGCGCGCATCGGCTCCCGTGCGCTCGTGCGCGACACGGTGATCGGCGACAACGCCAGGATCGGCGCGGGCTGCGAACTGTTGCGCGGGGCGCGGATCTGGCCGGGGGTGGAGATCCCCGACGGGGGGATCCGCTTCTCCACCGACGTCTGATTCTTCAGCGCGATTTCGCTGCGGTGCTGCTATCGCGCCTTCGCCGCTGTACCCCTATCGCGACTTCGCCGCTGTACCACTATCGCGACTTCGCCGCGGCGAGGATGCCGGCGCCCAGCGGGATCACAACCGGTAGGAACCGGTCGTCATCGGCGACGATGAGCGCGGCCTCGCGCACCGCATCGGCTACCGGGCCGGTGTGACCCGGGTCCAGAGCGCCCGCATGGTGCAACACGACGACGCCGCCCGGGCGCAGGATCCGCACCGCGTCGGCGAGGTAGCGCGGATGGTCGAGGACCTCGCCGTCGAGGAAGACGAGTTCGTACGACTCGTCGGCCAGTCGGGGGAGTACCTCGATGGGCGAGCCGTTGATCAAGCGGGTGCGTCCGAGTGGGACATCGGCCGCCGCGAACGCCTCGCGAGCGGCCTGCTGGTACTCCGGTTCCGGATCGATCGTCGTGAGCACGCCGTCGTCGGTCATCCCGGCCAGCAGCCACAGACCGGACACGCCGACGCCGGTGCCCACTTCGACGACCGCCTTGGCGCCGGCCACGCGGGCCAGGAGGGCGAGCAGCGCGCCGACTGCGGGCGATGGGGTGGGCGCCCCTAATTCGTCGGCGCGGGCGCGCGCGCTGAGCAGGGCGTCGTCCTCGACGATCGCCGACTCGACGTAGCTGTAGTCCGTCACGCCCAAAGCGTAGGCCACCGCGGCGCCCGATCCTTAGACAACACTCAGGCCACTCATACGGGCACCACAATTCGATCGGTAAAGGTAGACGAAAGACCGACTCCGACGGTGACGGCGCGGAATACGCGCCTGACGCCGCAGTGTTGAGCTGGATGACAACCGACCGGGCCGAACCGGTCGCCGAGAGGGGACGAGCGCCATCATGATGACCCGGCCCGTCGAGAGGAACCCGGCCTTGCCGGGGCCCGTCGACGACCTCACCGGCACTGCACGCTTCGACGCCACCGGCGACGTTGCGCTCATGCCGTCGTGGGAGGAGCTGGTCGCCGAGCACGCCGACCGCGTCTACCGCCTCGCCTATCGACTTTCGGGCAACCAGCACGATGCCGAGGACCTCACCCAGGAGACTTTCATCCGGGTGTTCCGTTCGCTCACCAGCTACAAGCCGGGCACCTTCGAGGGATGGCTGCACCGCATCACCACCAACCTGTTCCTCGACATGGTGCGCCGACGCGCGAAGATCCGCATGGAGGCGTTGCCCGAGGATCACGACCGTGTGCCCGGCGACAGCCCCGACCCGCAGCAGATCTATGCCGACGCGAACCTCGACCCCGTGCTGCAGGCCGCTCTGGACCGACTCGCGCCGGAATTCCGTGCCGCGGTGGTGCTGTGTGACATCGAAGGGCTGTCGTACGAGGAGATCGCCGCCACCCTCGACGTGAAGATGGGCACGGTGCGCAGTCGCATCCACCGCGGCCGCCAGAGCATTCGCGACTACCTCGTCGCCAATCGCGCCGAGTGTGCCACCGCACGCTGACCACGCATCGGGAACCGCGTCGCACGGGCAATCGTTGTAGCGTCGGATAAGCTGGTCTGAGCAGGTGGCGCAACACGGAGGAGCGGTGGTGGACTTTCTCGATTCGGGTCGGTGGACGCCGACATCGCCGACGTTGCGCCCCAACGCCGACTACCGCAAGCCAGGTACGCTCGGCGGCCGGCCGTTCGCCTCCACCGAACACCTCTCGCCCGAAGCTGTTGCCGCCTACGCCGACGGTGAGTTGGGCGCCACCGCAGTCTCCCGCGCCGACGCCCACCTGAATCTGTGTCCCACCTGCACCGCCGCGGTTGAATCGCAGAAAGCGGCCCGGGCCGCGCTGCGCGCCGAGGGAGCCGGCATCACCGCGCCATCGGGCCTTCTCGGCCAGCTGTCGCAGATTCCCACCAGCGAGTTCGATGTCCAACAATTCGTGTCGCGCGGTGAGGATTCGCCGCGCCCACGAGGATTCTTCCGACGAGGCCGTTAGTGACCAACGACAATTGGGCCGCCCAGCGCGTGATCCCACCGCGTGCGCCGGTACCCACGGCCCCTCGCCACGCCCCGGTTTCCCCGGCCACCACCGCGGTGTTCGGCCGGCCCGACGGCGTCGACGGATCCTTCGATTCGGAGGCGAGTGCCAAGGCGGCGACCGCCCGGCGCGCCCAGCCGACCGTCGCGGCCCCCGACCCGGTCCTCGCGGAGGCGTTCAGCCGCCCGTCCGGATCGACTGAGACGCTCGCACGCGATCCCGACGCCCGCTACGGCGAGGTCGAGGTGGCGGCGGAGCCCGTCGACCCCTGGCGTGATCCGGCCAGCCCGGCCCATCTGTCGGCCCCCGCCAAGTCGCGTCCCGACGCAGTCGATCCGGTCGACCCCGGCCCGAAGCTCGGAGTGCGCGAGGTGCTCTTGGGCCACCGGATCTCGTGGCAGGCACTGTTGAGCCTGTCGGCGCTGGCGGTAACCATCGGCCTGCTCGGTGCCCTGGTGGGTGCGTTCTTCGCCGGTGACGACAATTCGTCCCGCGGCCAGACGGTCACGTTGCCGGCCGACTCCGGCAAGGGCGGCGATGAACCGCGGTCGATGGTCGCGCGGGTGGTGCGCGCCGTTGAGAAAGCCGTCGTGGCGATCGACGTGCGCACGACGGGCTCCTCGAGCACGGGTTCGGGCGTGGTCATCGACAAGGCCGGCTACATCGTCACCAACAATCACGTGGTGGCGATGGCCGCCGAGGACAAGACGGCGACGACCGAGGTCGTGTTCTACGACCGCACCCGGGTCCCGGCCAAGATCGTCGGACGCGACCCGAAGAGCGACCTCGCCGTCGTCAAGGTCGACAACGTCGCAAACATCACCGTCGCCACGTTGGGCGACTCGGACAAGGTGCAGATCGGCGAGAACGTCGTGGCCTTCGGCTCGCCACTCGGGTTGGACCGCACGGTGACCAGCGGAATCGTCAGCGCGGTCAACCGCGCCCTGGCCCTGCCGCCGGGAAACGACTCTGACACTGACGCGGTGATCGACGCCATCCAGACCGACGCCGCGATCAACCCCGGCAACTCCGGCGGCCCGCTCGTCGACTCGCAGGCGCGGGTCATCGGCATCAATTCGATGATCCAGACGACCAGCGGCGGCTCGATGGGCCTCGGGTTCGCGATCCCGATCAACCAGGTCCGGCCGATCGCGCAGACGATCATCGCGCACGGCAAGGTGGTCCACCCGTCGATCGGGCTCACCGCCACATCCGTCCGCAACCAGAAGGTGCTCGGCGCCCGGGTCGCCAACGTGGTCGCCGGGAGCCCGGCCGAGAGGGCGCAGATCCGCGAGGGCGACGTGATCACGAAGTTCAACGGCCGGCCGATCGAGTCGTCGGACGAACTGTCGGTGGCGGTCCGCGGGACGAAGATCGGCGAGAAGGTCGATTTCACCTACTGGCGCGACGGACGGACCTTCACCGGCTCGATCGTCCCCGACGGCGACTAGGACGTAGACCCGTGTTCGCCAATCTCGGCTGGGGCGAGATCCTGATCCTCATCGCCGCGGGGCTCATCATCCTCGGCCCCGAGCGGTTGCCGGGGGCGATCTCGTCGTCGCTGAGTTGGTTCCGCAAAGCGCGTGACTACGTGACCGGCGCGACGGCCGATCTTCGCAAGGAACTGGGACCGGAATTCGACGACCTGCGCGAACCCCTACAGCAGTTGAACGAGCTGCGATCGACCAGTCCGCGGGCGTTGGTCACCAAGCACCTGTTGGGCGGTGACGACTCGCTGTTGGACCCCAAGACCTACACCGATCTGGCGGATGAGGGCGAGAGGTCCACGCCGGCGAAGGCCCCGGGTGGAGCGGGCCGCGTCGATAGAGGTGACGATGACGCTGGGGGATCCGCCGATTCGACGGCGGGGGAGCGCACCGCCGGCGCGCATCACAGTGCCGCTGACTGGGACGCCACGTAGACCGAACGATCACCCGGTCAAGACTGCGATCGGTGCGCGGAGGGCGGAGGACGATTCAGCCGCGCCGCGCGGTGTCGATGCCCAGGCTCATCCCGGCCAGTCCGCGCCGCTGCACGGCCAGCTTGTCGGCAATCGCGCCCAACGCCGCACCGGCCGGCGACTCGGGCGCCGATAGTACGACGGGAACACCAGCGTCGCCGCCTTCGCGCACCGACGTCTCCAACGGCACCTGACCGAGCAGCGGGACCGTCGCGCCGATCATCCGGCTGAGCCGCTGCGCCACCTGCTCGCCGCCACCTTCGCCGAACGGTGTCATGCGCGACCCGTCGGGCAGTTCGAGCCACGACATGTTCTCCACGACGCCGAGAACCTTCTGCCGCGTCTGCAGCGCGATCGCGCCGGCCCGCTCGGCGACCTCGGCCGCCGCCTGCTGCGGCGTGGTGACGACGAGGATCTCCGCGCCCGGGATGAGTTGGGCGATGGAGATCGCCACGTCGCCGGTACCGGGAGGAAGGTCGAGCAGCAGTACGTCCAGGTCGCCCCAGTAGACGTCGGCGAGGAACTGCTGCAGCGCCCGGTGCAGCATCGGACCGCGCCACGTGACCGGCGTGTTCCCGTCGGTGAACTGTCCGATCGAGATGAACTTCACCCGGTGGGCGATCGGGGGCATGATCATCTGCTCGACCTGGGTCGGCTTGGCGTCGTTGCCCAGCATCCGAGGCACCGAGTGCCCGTAGATATCGGCGTCGAGGACACCCACCGACAACCCGCGCCGGGCCAGGGCGACGGCGAGATTGACGGTAACGCTCGATTTGCCGACGCCGCCCTTGCCGGAGGCGACCGCGTACACGCGGGTCAGTGATCCGGGCTGGGCAAACGGGATGACCGGTTCGGCCCGGTCGCCGCGCAGCTTCTTGCGCAGTTCGGTGCGCTGCTCGTCGTCCATCACATCGAGGCGCACGTCGATGGCGCCCACGCCGGGCACATCGGCAAGTGCCCGCTGCACCCGCTCGCTGATCTCGTTGCGCATCGGGCAGCCCGACGTCGTCAGGTAAACGACGACCTCGACGGCGCCGGCGGCGCCGATGGAAATCGACTTGACCATGCCGAGATCGGTGATGGGCTTGCCGATCTCGGGATCGTCGACTTTGCTCAGCGCGGCCCGGATGGCGGCTTCAGATGGGGCTGTGGCGTTCATCGGGATTCAGCTTAGTCGCGCCCGGCAAGGCCGCTTCCGACGGTCAGCGAAGAGGTGCCGTGCGCGCCGGCGACGGCGCAGCCCCACCGGGCTTGGCGGCAGCACCGGGCTTGGTGGCAGTGCCCGGCTTCGGGGCGCCGGGCTTCGGGGCGCCGGGCTTGGGGGCCTGACCCGCCTTCGGCTGCTGGTCCGCCCCGGCAGGCGGCTTCGGCGCAGCCGGAGCCCGCTTGGGCCCGCCCAGCTCAGGTGGCAAGCACACGATGAAGCAGTTTTCCTTCTTCTGCTTCGGTTGGTCGCCGGGCTGCACGGTCTTGGGCTCGGTCCCGGGCGCATTCGCATCCGCGTTGCGGTCGCCCCCCGGCTTGTCGTCGCCGGGCTTCTTGGGGTCCTTCTTGTCCTTGTCCTTCTCGGCGTCGACCGGCGTCGCGTGCATGTCGGGGATGCCCTGGGTGGGCATCACACCGGTCGAGTACGCGCCGGCCCAGGCCAGGACGTTGGTGACATAGGCCATCGAGTGGTTGTAGCGGAACACCGCGGCTACCGCGTTGTTCCCGGCCATGATGTCGTTGACCCCGGCGCACAGGTAGCGGCCCGCGGAATACGTGGCGTCGAAAACGTTCTGCGGATCGGCCTTGCCGTCACCGTTGGCGTCGGACCCCCACGACGCCCAGGTGCTGGGGATGAACTGCATCGGGCCCATGGCCCGTGCGCCGTTGCCCTGCGCATCGAGGATGACGGCGTTGCCCGCCAGCGTCCCGTCGAGGGAGGGGCCCAGGATCGCCGAGCGCGTGTTTCCGTACTCGTCGACGTTGCCGTTGCCCGCGTGGCCGGATTCGATGCGACCGATGCCTGCAAGCAGGAACCACGGCAGTTTGCAGTTGGGTGTCTCCGCGCCGACCCGGGTCGCCGCCAGCTTGTAGGCCTGCAGGACAACCCCGGGAATGCCGAGCGGACCCGACGGGATGCCGGCCGCGATCCGGAACTGGGGAGCGATCATCGGGTTGCCGACTGGCTTGGGCGGTGCGAACCAGGCGGCGGTGTTGTATTCAGCGGGCGCGATGCCCACGACCTGCGTGACGCTGGCCGCCTCGTCGGCAACGGGAGCCCCGCTCTGTCCGAGGATCGTGCTCGACGAGGCCGAGCCCAGAACCATTGCCCCCAGGACAGTCGTGCCCACGCCCGCGGTCAGCACGCGGCCGACGGCACGGCGCGGGCGCGTCGGCCCTTGCGCGCGTCGCCAAAACGCGATGCCACTCATGTGAAACCTCACCCCGTTGTGACCGCCGGTCCCCGAACCGACGAGTGTCCCATATCACCTGACAGCATAGCGAAACCCCGAAACCCGATACTCGGGAACCCGCGTTTCTGATCACACTGGTGATCACGAGCCTCAGTCGTGCGCCTCGTCGTCACGCGCGGCGAGTCGTTCGACGAGATCGTCGAGGAGGTCGTCGAGCTCTTTGCGAAGGTAGTCGCGAGTGACCGTGTCGCCGACCGCGAGTCGGACCGCGGCGAGTTCGCGGGCGAGGAATTCGGTGTCGGCCTTGGTCTCGGCGGATCGTCGACGGTCTTCCTCCAGGGCGACCCGGTCACGGTTCTCCTGGCGGTTCTGGGCCAGCAGGATCAGCGGTGCCGCGTAGGCGGCCTGGGTCGAGAACGCCAGGTTGAGCAGGATGAACGGATACGGGTCCCAGTGGTGGATGAAGCTGAGCAGGTTCAGCACGATCCACACGACGACGATGACCGTCTGGATGGCCAAGTACCGGCCGGTGCCCAGGAACCGGGCCAGCCGTTCGCTGTACACGCCGACGACGTCGGCATCCATCGTGAAGACGGGTGGTCGCCGCCGATCCGACGGCTGATCGAGCCGTCGCCCGCCCTTTCGAGTGCTCACCGGTCTCCTCCTGCCGCCAGATCGAGCGGAGTCTGCGATTCCGGCTCCGTCTCGCGCCAGTCGTCGGGCAGGATCTCGTCGAGGAGGTCGTCGACGGCCACCGCGCCCAACAGGTGCCCGTCCTCGTCGACGACGGGGCCGCACACGAGGTTATAGGTGGCGAAGTAGCGGGTCACGGTCTCGACCGAGTCCTCTGGGCGCAGGTGGCCCAGATCGGTGTCCAGCAGGTCGCCGACGAGGGTGGCCGGTGGGTTTCGCAGGAGCACCTGCAGGTGCGCGCAACCGAGGTACTTGCCGGTCGGCGTCTGGGTGGGCGGCCGGACGACGAACAGGATGCTCGCCGCGGCGGGCGTGATCTTCGGGTCGCGTGCGCGGGCCAACGCCTCGGAAACGGTCGTCGCGGCGGTGACGACGAGCGGCTCGGGGGTCATCATGCCGCCGGCAGTATCGGGGGAGTGTGTCAGCAGTCGCCGCACCGGCTCGGATTCCTCGGGGTCCATCAGCGACAGCAACCGCTCGGCCTCGCCGGGCGCCATCTCGCCGACGAGGTCGGCGACGTCGTCGGGCTCCATGGCGCCGAGCACGTTGCGGGCGCGGCCGGTGCCCATCACGGCGATCAGTGACTGCGCATCGTCGCTGGGCAGCTCTTCGAGGATGTCGGCGAGCCGCTCGGTGTGCAGTGCCGCGGCGATCTCCTCGCGGCGCTTGGGTGGCAGTTCGCGCAGCACGTTGGCGGCGTCGGCCGCGCGCATCCCGTCGAGTTGGAGTAGGACCGCCGCGACCGCCTGTCCGGGCAGGTTGAGCGAGGTCTGGGTCAACCCCCGTACGTGGCCCCACTCCACGACGTGGATCTCGCCGCGGCGGCCCAGCCGCAGTCGGTTGGCGCGCACGGCCACACGCGTCACCAACCAGTCGCGGGTCCGGCCACGCTCGATCCCGAGGTCGACGACGGTGAGGTCCTCGTGGTGCAACTGGGCCAGATCGGGATCGGTGACGCGCACCGAGGTGTCGAGAACCTGCCCGACGGCCAGCGCCTCACCCGGGCGCAGGTGCATGCGGCGAAGGCTCACCGTTCCGGTGGACAGAGTGACCTTGTGCGGATCGATGGCGGTCACCCGGAGGATGGGGACGAAGATCCGGCGCCGCGTCGTCAGCTCGACGGCGAGTCCGAGCACCCGCGGCGGCAACCCGGACAGGCGAATCGAGATCACGACGTCACGGACGCGCCCGATCGATTCGCCGTCGGGGCCAAGAACGGCGAGTCCTACTAGTCTTGCCACAAAGACCTTGCTCACCGACATACGTGCGAGCG